>JBBSPC010000021.1:0-44614 GCA_038259125.1 Chroococcales cyanobacterium
GTTATATATTCGTCGTGGTATTCAGCTTGTACCTTTATTAGGTGGCGGGGGACAAGAAAAGAATATTCGTTCGGGAACTCAGGCTTTACCTGCAATCGCCGCTTTAGGAATTGCAGCAGAATTAGCAGCAACAGAAATGTCTGTAGAAATTTCTCGTTTGCAGGGATTACGCGATCGCTTATTTGACTTACTGGCTGACTATCCTTGCCTAGAAACCACAGGCGATAGATTATACAGACTGCCTCACCATGTCAGCTTGATTTTAAGCGATCGCTTTGCTGCTCAAGCCAAAGACGTGACGGGCAAAACAATTGTGCGTCAGCTAAATATGGCAGGAATTGGGATTAGTGCAGGTTCTGCTTGTCATAGTGGCAAACTTAATCCCAGTCCTATTTTATTGGCAATGGGTTACGATGCTGCTGCTGCCAAAAGAGGCATCCGTTTAACCTTGGGTAAAGATACCACTGAGGCAGATATCGACTGGACAGCGATGGTTTTAAAACAAGTTATCTGCCGTCTGATGCCGCCTTTAGTGTACTGCTAATATACGTAGAATTTAGGTGCGATCGCCTTATTATCAAATTCAATTTGACTAGGAAATGACGCTATGGTTACAACTCCCTCTAAACCCATCACTTTAGAAGAGTTTTTGGCATTACCAGAAACTAAACCTGCAAGAGAATATATCGACGGTAAAATTCTTCAAAAACCAATGCCTCAAGGGGAACAATGGCACGCTTAAATCGCGAAAAATTGCCAGAGCTTCTTGCTCAATAGCCTCAACGCGGGAAACCCGCGCAACGGCTTTTCGCGTTTTTCCTGAACTGAGATGTACATTTGCTAGGCGTTCTACTGTACCTGATGTCACTATATTTACTTGGGATCGAATTCCACGCCAGGACAATGGCAAAATAGCAAATGTTTTCAACTTGGAACCAGATTGGACAATCGAAATTTTATCTCCTGGTCAAAGTCATACAAAAGTAGTTAAAAATATTCTTCATTGTTTGGATAACGGTACACAGTTAGGTTGTTTAATCGATCCTGACGAGCAGTTAATCTTAGTCTATTTTCCCCAGCAAAAGCCCGCATTTTTTGAAGCAGCAACAGACGTTTTACCCGTACCAAATTTTGCCCAAGCTTTTGAGCTAACTTTAGGAGAATGATTTGGCTGGCTAATGGAATAGGGCGACAAGTATTTTGCCAACCAGATTTTTTGCCAAAGCTGTTAAAGTGATTAACAATGCTGATTTAATAAAGATGTGACTAAGTCAAAACCATTAGACTGAGTTTGGACTGCATAGGCTTCTTTTTCTACAGCTTGACTATAAGTATCAACATATCTTTTAAAAAAAGGTTGAGCTTGTCTAATAGGTTCAATATCCAAGCCGATAGGTTGTATGTTGCCATTTCCCGCGCAAAATTGTGCAGCATGAGTAGCTTCGTGAATCAAAACCCGATTGCTAATACCTAAGTCAAAGACAATCGGGTTGATCCAAATAGATTTATTAGCAGCATTTAATACACCATAGGGTTTTCTTAGTCTTCGCCTCTGAAAGTCTATTTGCTGATTGGGTAGCCTGAAACTGGGTGGAATAGCTAGATTAACTTTAAATCCGTAGCTTTCTAACTGAGTTTTTAGCTGGGTAAATTGAGGATCGGGTTTTGGTAATTGAGCAATGAGAATTGTAGAACTAAGTAATATAGATTCAAGCATTAACAATTATGATTTACGTGAGCGTGTGAATTAAAAATTTCTTTTAACTTCGCGCTGCTGTGACCGTTGGTCAATACAAAAAATCGAGGTTATCTTTTGTAAAAAACAATTAATTTAACCGATGAGCATCAGTAGCTTAGAATTTGAGTTCGATCTATTATGGTCAGAATTATTTCCCGATTTAGATTTGGAAACAGAAGTACGGCTAATTCCCAAGCGTCGCTTTAAGTTTGATTATGTTAATTTCTCTGCCAAGGTAGCAATCGAAATTAATGGACAAATTTGGCATCAAGGCGGACACACTACAGGCAAAAGCCTAATGCGAGATTATGAAAAGCTTAATTTAGCGCAGCAACAAGGCTATTGTGTATTTCAACTATCAAAGGAAATGATTACCGAAACTTGGCTAAAGGCGATCGCTGATACCATTCGCGATCGCCTTAGCCAGCCTGATATTTTCTAGCCAACTCTACTAAGCTATGACAAGGAATGATAACTAGTAATTAATCACTGATTTTCGTGGTAAAACAATAAAGTTCTCTGCAATAAAGTTTAATTGCCATGACTAAAATTGACTACGATGCGATCGCTAAACTTTCTTTGGCAGGAGAGTTAATCGATCGCACCACTGCCAAAAGCATTTTAACAGCTCCAGATTTGGTTTTATTAGAACAACTAGCAGCAGCTTATCAGGTTCGTCATCATTATTGGTCAAATCGTGTCCGACTCCATTTTTTACTCAATGCTCAAAGTGGCTTATGTCCTGAAGACTGCAACTATTGTTCTCAATCTAAAATTTCGACCGCCGAGATCGAGAAATATCCTTTAATAGCCCAAGCAAGAATTGTCCAGGCAGCCGATCGCGCAGCAGATTTAAAAGCAGGTACGTTTTGCATGGCTATTTCAGGGCGATCGCCTTCGGAATCTGTCTTTAGTAATGTGTTGGCTGCTTTTAAAGCCGTCAAAGAGAAACACGACTTAAAGATCTGTGCCTGTTTGGGGTTACTCGATGAATCTCAAACCCAACGTTTAGCTGAAGTGGGAGTAGATCGAGTTAACCATAATCTCAATACTTCAGAAAATCACCACGAGAATATCTGTAGCACTCATACTTTTCGCGATCGCGTGGCAACAATTAAAAATGTGCAAAAGGCAGGTATTACGACCTGTTCAGGCGGTATATTAGGCATGAATGAAACCGATGAAGATATTATCGACTTGGCTTATTCCCTGCGGGAGTTAGACGTTACCAGCGTGCCAATTAACTTCTTAATTCCCATTGCTGGCACACCTTTAAGAAACATCAATCAGTTAAATCCCCGTCGCTGCTTGCGAATCTTAAACCTATTTAGATTTATTCTGCCCAAGCAAGAAATTAGAATTGCAGGTGGGAGAGAAGTCCACTTGCGATCGCTACAGGTAATGGGTTTATATCCTGCTAACTCTATTTTTGTCGGCGACTATCTTACCACCACTGGACAATCAGAAGACGCTGATTTAGCTATGATTCGCGATGGGGGATTTGTCCTAGAAAACCCCGATGGTTCAATTTTAAACGTAGAAGACAACCAATTAAAGGTTCAATTTAAACAGTCACAGATTACTCCGCCCTAAACGGACGGAGCCTGCTGTGACCGTTGGTCAGTGTTATCGGGAGACTCGGCTTAAAAGGGTATTCTACTCCAGTAAACAAATTATCTATAATATCAACAATATATTAAGGCAGTAATATCTATACATTAGCCAATTTTGTTTTGAGTGATATCATCATTTGCGCCTATAAAAATAGATGATATAACTTATGTATAGCTAAATTATAGTTATACATATCGATCTGCAATGCAGGTCATTTCAGCGTTTCACGTAAATTATTTATTATTTTGACAACGGTTCACAATAGGCTTGAATGTATTTTTATCAGCACTTTTTATTCCATTTTTCATCTTATTAAATTAGGTACTTATTGGTGAAGAGAAAAAGTTTTAGCTACTTAACCTAACCTGTGGCAATAATCGTTACCCAATAGTGGTAAATGAACAAAAATTATCAAGAAAAGCTACAAGAACGAATATTAATAGTAGACGATTTACCCGAAAATACTAGATTACTGTCATCTTTACTAAGTAATAAAGGTTATAGAGTTGATTCGGCTACGGATGGAAAGATGGCTTTGTCCATGATTAAAACAATAAGTCCTGATTTAATCTTGCTTGATATTATGTTGCCTATAATGGACGGATATCAAGTTTGTCGTATTTTAAAATCTCAGGCAGAAACTCAACGTATACCAATTATTTTTTTAAGCGGTTTAGACTCAGAGTACGATAAAGTTGAAGCTTTTCGAGTGGGAGGAGCAGATTATATTACCAAGCCTTTTTTTCTTGAGGAAGTGCTTCTTCGCATCCAGACTCAATTAAATATTGTTCAACAGCAAGCAAAATTTCAGCAAGGTTTAAATGAGCAAATCTCCGAAAGGAAAATTGCTGAAAGAGAATTAAATCAATCTCGTGCTTTATTAACTGGAGTTTTAAATAGCTCCTTAGATGGGGTCGCTGCTTTTGAAGCAATTCGCGATCGCCATGGGCAGATTGTCGATTTTCGCTGGTTAATTGCTAACCCAGTAGCGGCAATGACCTTGGGCAAAACAACCCAAACCCTTAAAGGCAGACGATTATTTGTCGAAGAGTCTCCTGGTCATCTATTTGATGGGCTGTTTGAAGAATTTACTCAGGTGGTGGAAACTTGTACTGTGCTAGAAAAAGAACATTTTCACGACTCTCTTTCTCTGCCAGCTTGGTTTCATATTGTAGCGGTAAAGCTTGGTGATGGTTTTGCCATAACTTTCCGTGACATTAGCGATCGCAAACAAATAGAGGATACTCTAAAACAAACCAATTTAAGATTAACTTACCAAGCTAATATTGATAGTCTGACTCAAATAGCTAATCGTCGTCGCTTTGATGAGTATATTGCTCAGGAATGGTCGCGATGCGCTCGCGATCGAGAATATTTATCGCTAATTTTATGTGATGTGGATTATTTTAAATCTTTCAATGATACCTATGGACACCAAGCAGGAGATAATTGTCTATATGAAGTTGCTCAAGGCATTGAACGGGCTGTTAAACGTCCTGCTGATATAGCATTTCGTTATGGGGGGGAAGAATTTGCCGTAGTTTTACCCCATACAGAAGGAGCAGGGGCGCTCAAGGTAGCAGAAGATATTCGTAGACAAATTCAAGACTTACAAATACATCATGCTTCATCCCAAATTAGCAATATTATCAGTCTTAGCTTAGGCGTTACTGGTATTATTCCTAACCCTCGCTCATCGCCCCATATTTTGATTGCTACTGCGGATGACGCTTTATACGATGCAAAACTCAAAGGTCGCGATCGCATTATTTATCGAACGATACATTAACCTTGAACATCGAACGATGTTCAAGGTTAATGTATCGTCTACTTGCTGTTGAATAATTTAGAGAGAATAATTGAGTTTTATTAAGCGATTATTTTAATAGTCAATCTACTGCGTCTGGGCTTATATTTAAAAAAACATATTTGTAACAAGATTATACTGACGTAAAAATTCCCAAATTCCTGTAAGATACTGATAAATGTGTAGAAATTGAGTAACCTGCATCTTCACTTAATTTTTATTAAAGATTAAATCTACAATTTTTTCTCATGTTATTTTGCAAAAGAGTAAAGCTATTTAATAACTATATTCAATAGTAATTTATCTGCAAAACATTTAGCGTTGGATTAATTTAAGTTCTTAGAGAGAATAAATTTTTAATATTTATTGATTAGTAATATTTGCCAAAATAGATAAACTTAGTAAGCTTGAAAAACATGAATAAAATACATAATTTATTTTTTAAATATATTTATAATTTCCTATATTGTGCAAAATATAGAGATTTCATAATTATAAACAATAATTTTAGCTTTTAAAAAACCTTCAATAATATTCAAACTCAATATATACATACACATAAAACATAATTTAGATAGCCAAAAATATAGTTTATAACCAATATTTTTATTTGTATTTAGTTGTTTCGCTTAATTTTGTTAATGATTAAACTATTAATAGTAGACGATCAAAATTTTACCAGACAAGCATTACAGGCAATTTTAGAAACAGAACCAGATTTAGAAATTGTTGGCAAAGCTATTAATGGTAATGAAGCTTTTAAATACATGGAACAATTTCAGGTTGACATTATGATAGTTGACTTGGAAATGCCCGAAATGAGTGGTTTAACCGTAACTGAAATAACAGGTCAGCGTTTTCCCCAGACTAAAGTCATTATTCTTAGTAGTCACGACGACGAAAATAGTATAAATGCAGCAGTCGAAGCAGGAGCAAAAGGTTACTTGCTCAAAAATACTTCAGCACAAGACATTATTGATACAATTCGGGCAATTCAAAGAGGCTATTTTCAGTTAGGACCTGGACTATTTGAAAAGCTCCTTTCTCACCTGATTAAAGAAAAAGAACAGGCTGCCGATCACTTAGCTCAGCTTGAGAATAAATACGCGCAATCAATGATCGGGCTAGAAGAAAAGATACTTGCTAAGAATGAAGCCGAAAGGCAAGAGCTATACCAAGAAATTGAGCTACAAATTGCAAGTCTAAAACAAGATTTTCGTAAAGGTCTGGAGAATTTTCAATGTCAGGTAAGCAATCAGCTACAGAGCGGTTTAAATGAGGCTAATAATAGGTTTCATAATTTTTTTCCTGATATACAAAAAATTGAAACGCAAATAAATCATCGAAATGCAGAGCAGCAAAGATATATTAATACTTTATTTGTGGGAACTAAACAAGCTATATCTAAATTAGAAAAGCAAATAGACTTTATTCGTTACTTGGTAATTTTTCTGAGCGTAGTATTTGTCATAGTTAACTTATTGCGTTTACGCTAGCCTCATTTACAGGACTAGCTTTTCGTTTAGAAGCCTCTGGCGAAAGTCGCGATCGCCTGCTCGATCCGCATCATATCTTTCATCATTTAAAATCAATTAAAGGGCCGTAAGGAACTATGCCACTAGGATTAATATGAGGATGGCTTTGATAGTAATGCAGTTTGATATGCTCTAAGTTGCAGGTATCTTGAACTCCAGGATATTGATAAATTCTGGTTAAATAGTTCCATAAATTAGGATAATCCCAAATATGGCGCAGATTACACTTAAAATGTACATAATAAACTGCATCAAAGCGAAATAAGGTAGTGAACATACAGATGTCTGCTTCAGTTAAGGTATCCCCACAAAGATATTTTTGTTTTGCTAGTACATTTTCCCAATAATCTAAGGCAGCAAACAATTCTTTAACTGCTTCCTCATAAGCCTCTTGAGATTTAGCAAATCCAGCTTTGTAAACGCCATTATTAATTGGATCGTAAATGTCATTGATCGCCCGATCTATTTTCTCTTGTAACTCTTGAGGATATAAATCAATTTTGTTTTGGGCTATGTCTGCAAACTCGGTATCAAACATCCGTATAATTTCGCGAGATTCATTGTTAACTATACTTGAAGTCTTTTTATCCCATAATATTGGTACTGTAACTCGCCCTGTATAGCTGGAGTCGGCGATCGCATATACTTCTCTTAAATACTTAGTATGATTGATTGTATCGGCAACTGTCCCCCGAAAGTCGGAAAATTCCCAACCGTCCGCTCCCATTAAAGGGTCTACTACGGAAATGCTTATGGCATCGGTTAATCCTTTTAATTGACGCATAATTAAGGTACGATGCGCCCAGGGACAGGCATAGGATACGTATAGATGATAGCGATCGCCAACTGCGGGAAAGCCACTCGAACCATCAGCCGTAAGGCGATCGCGAAAGGTAGTTGGATTGCGCTGGAAACGGCCTTTTTTGTCCTTTTCATACTCTTCGTTGGTCCATTGACCGTCGATCATCATTCCAGTAGCCATAGTTACCTCAACTTAATTACTATCTTTATATTTAAGCAATTTTTATCCTCACCAGATATTTGATACCAATTTAAATTAAACACATGACACATAATCATACTAAATCGGCGTTGGTATAGGTTAGCTATAAATTTTTGAAGTCAGAATTATCAAGAGTCAGTAAGAATTATTTGACTGTCAATACAAATTCGTCAAAAAATTATATGCCAATCATTTTCTTGAAATACTATTAAATTGCGTTGATAGCAAAATTCAAATTGAACAAGCTTAAGAACAATAGTCAAAAATCAAAAGCCATTTTTCAAAAATAATTGACAGTAATAAACTACAGTAAAATAGACTTTCGCCTAACATCTATTTTCTGATAAATTTAAACATTTTTTATAGCTTTGCTTAATTTACAGCCAGTAAAACCATATAGAAAAATGCAAATTTTTGGCAGTCAGAGATTATTCCGCCCATTGGTTAAGTTCAAATTCTTATTAATGAGCAAAGACTTTAGAAATCATACTAATTTAGGATGCTTACTCTGATAAGCGGTAGTTTGTATGAGTAGTAAAAACTTAACAATAAATATTCAATATTTATATTAAATATTCAATACTTATATTTCTTATCTTCCCATAGTAATCATATTTTATCAGCACGGTAGCGGACATAATCAGCATAAGCATTTAAATAGCAAAGGCAATAAAGCTTTTTTAAGCCTTAAAACAAACAGTTATCAGCATTTTGAAAATAAATGTTACAGTTTAAAACTGCCACTATAAACTAATTTTGTTTGCCTTTTTTATCATCCTTTAAGTAGAGGCTATTTTAAGATAAGGCTAATAATATTACTAAAGTAATAATAAAATAAATTTATCCATGTCTTTAATAACAAGTAAATCAACCAAGCGCGTTTTGGTTGTCGATGATATTGCTGATAACTTATTCTTGGCGCAATTTATTTTAGAAAACCAAGGTTATGAAGTAAATACAGCCAGCAGTGGAAAAGTTGCCATAACTCAGGTAGAAACCGAGAGAATTAAACCAGATTTAATTATTCTAGACTTAATGATGCCTGAAATGGATGGCTACGAAGTAATCGAATATTTACGTAATCATCAAAAACCACCTTATATTCCTATTTTACTAATGACTGCCGATACTAGCGTTAGTTGCAAAGATGCTTTACACGCAGGGGCAAGTGGAATAATTTATAAACCTTGGGATTTAGAACAGTTTTTGAAAAAAGTCGAAACGTTTAATATTTAAGATTGGGCTAGCTTTGGTTAACGAGCTTGCTGACTGTGGTAATAAAAGCATCTACATTCAAAGGTTTGGCGATATGTTGTTGAAAACCAGCTTCTTTTGCTTGCTGTTGGTCAAATTCTGCTGCATAGGCAGAAAAAGCGATCGCCTTAATATTTGCCCAAGGCGATTTTAAAGTGCGAATTTGGCGCATCAATTCATAGCCATTGACGACTGGCATTCCAATATCGCTAATCAGAAGCTCGAAAGTTGATTCTGACAAAGCCTCAATGGCTTTGCTTGCCGATGTTACTGTTTTCACCTCTGCCCCTTGTTGTTCTAAGATAAAAGCCAGCAGTGAAAGGGAATCTGGCTCATTATCAACCGCCAATATTCTAATACCTTGAAGCTGTTTTGTGGGAACGGGATTATCTACAGGTGGAGGATTGCTTAAGATCTCAGCCGAATCTAACTCTAGGGGAAATTCAACGCTAAATGTAGCTCCTCGATCCTTGCCAGGACTTTCTACTGCGATCGAGCCATCGTGTAATTCGGTTAAATTGCGGACAATAGCTAATCCCAAACCCAATCCGCCAAAGTTTCTGGTAGAGGCACTATCAGCCTGACGAAAGCGATCGAATACATGGGGCAGAAATTCAGGTTCGATACCTTGACCCGTATCTATAACTTGGATGCGAGCCGATCGCCCTACTTTATTTAGTTTAACGGTTATCTTGCCCGACTCGGTCGTGAATTTAATCGCGTTGGCAAGTAAATTCCAGACTATTTGCTGTAAACGCTGTGCATCTCCCAGCACTTGTCCGACATTGGGTTCAAAGTCCGTAACTATTAGAATTGATTTGGCTTGGGCAGTTAATTCAACTGTGGCGATCGCCGAATTGATAATATTAGCTAAATCAAGCGCAGTTTTATTAAGCTTAATTTTGCCCCGCAGGATGCGAGAGATATCAAGTAAATCTTCAATTAGCTGTGCCTGTAGCTTGGCATTACGTTCAATTATAGCTATGCCTTTAGCTGTCTGCCCTGAGTCTAGTCTACCCGCACTCAGAAGCTGCGACCAACCTAAGATAGGATTGAGAGGAGTGCGTAATTCGTGAGAGACAATTGCCAGAAATTCATCTTTGAGCTGATTCAACTCTTCAGCTTTGCCACGGGCTAGGGTTTCCCTAGCTAATAATTGTTCGCGCTCTCGTTCGATATATTTGCGATCGCTAATTTCGGCACTTAAGATAGCAATCCCGTCAGGAATTGGATAAACGCGATTTTCATACCAACGATCCCAAGTTGGATAGTAATATTCAAACTGAAGGGGAATTCTCTCTGCCATTGCCCGTTGGACTTCATGATAATACTCAGAACCTACTACATCGGGAAATATCTCCCAAATACTTCTATTAATTAATTCTTCCCGCGATTTGCCGATAAGTTCTAATTCGCGATCGTTGAGGTAGGTAAAATGCCAGTTACAATCGAGAGTAAAAAATCCATCGCGGAGACTAGATAAAACGTTTTGCAGGTTAGCTTCTGCGGTTTCTGTTTGAAAACGTAAAGTTTGAGCGGTTTTACGGAGTTCAGCTAGTTTGAGAGTGGCTTCAATACGGGCGAGTAATTCCCGTGCCGAAAAGGGCTTGATCAAATAATCATCTGCTCCCGCTTCTAAGCCTTCGATGCGAGACTTTTCTCCTGCCCTTGCTGATAATAAGATAATTGGTATCTCTTGAGTTTGTGGAGCGGAGCGGAGCGATCGCAATAGCTCAAAGCCATCCATTCCAGGCATCATTACATCGCTTAAAACTAAATTTGGTGGATTGGCTCGTACTGCATCTAAAGCAGCAATGCCGTCGGCAACTGTCTCCACTGTATAGCAACAGCTTAAAAGCCGTTCTAAATAATCGCGCATATCGGTATTATCATCAGCCAGTAGAATACGAGCCGATGTGGTAGATAAACGTTGGAGGGGAATATTGACTTGCGGTTGAATCTCAGACGGTGATTGCTTTTGCAGGAGATTTAAAGCCTCTTGGACATAAGGGTTGGCATTTAAGGAAGAGATATCAAGCTCGGTGAAATTTTCGTTTTCGTTAAGGCGATCGCTCGGTAAATGCGCCGAGCCTGTAGGAATCGCCACCGTAAAGCAACTACCCTTGTTTACAATACTCGTTACCGTAATTGTGCCAGCGTGTAGTTCTACCAGTTCCCGCACCAAAGATAAACCAATGCCCGAACCTTCAAAACTGCGTCCTTGAGCATCTTTGACCCGATAAAAGCGTTCAAATAAACGGGGTAATTCGGCGGAAGGAATACCAACCCCCGTATCTTCTAGCGTCAACTCTACCAGGGTTTTATGCCAGCGCAGTCGCACTGTAATTTTTCCCGAAAGAGTAAACTTAAAAGCATTAGAAATTAAATTAAAAACAATTTTTTCCCACAGTTCGCGATCGACATAAATAGCTTCGGGTAAAGTAGGACAATCTACCTCTAACTCAAGATGTGCCTGTTCAATTGCTGCTCGAAAGACACTGGCAAGTTCTGTGGTTAGGGCAGCTAAATCAGTAGGTTCATATACTGCCTGGATGCGTCCTGCTTCAATGCGGGAAAAATCTAGTAGAGTGTTGACCAGTTTTAACAGGCGCATTCCGTTGCGCTGTATCACTTCAATTCGTTGACGCTGTGAAGGTGGTAATGGTGCTTGGGTATCATACAAGGCATCCTCTAGAGGACTCAGCATTAAAGTCAAAGGAGTGCGAAATTCGTGAGAAACATTGCTAAAAAATGCCGTTTTAGCCCGATCAATCTCCGCTAAAGCTTCTGCTCGCTGCTTTTCGGCTTCATAAGCTTGAGCATTAGCGATCGCCGTAGCTATTTGTCCTGCTAGCAAATCAAAAAAGCCCTGATAATCGTCATCGAATTGTCGCAGAGGACTAACGCCTGTAATTAACCAACCGTTTATTGTTTGTTCTGAAGTTGTCAAGGGTAACACCACAGCTAACTTGGCTGGCTCTGACCAAGCACCACCAGATAGCAAGCCATACCTTGATTCCCTCAGCTGTATGACCTGGCTTTTTTTCGACTGCAAAACCTGATTTAGCGACCACAAATCATCTTTATTTTTTAACTTAATTTCTGAAGGACTAATGGACAATCTTGCGTCTAATCCAGTCCTAGCGACAAGTCGCGCTTTACTTCCCGTCTCATCCACCAGATATAGTAGGGTAAAGGGCAAGTCGTAAAGATTCTTACCTAGAGTGACGATCGCCATTTCTGCCGCAGCTTGTACCGTTTTTGCCTTAACGGTTTCGGCTGCTAATTCTCGTAAAGTTTTTAAACGGCGATCGCTCAAGATACGACGGGTCTCTTCACTACAGGCACAAAAGAGTCCAGCAATATCGCCACCCTCACCAAAAATAGGACTATAGGAAAAAGTAAAGTAAGTTTCCTCTGGGTAGCCATTG
This sequence comes from Chroococcales cyanobacterium, assembly GCA_038259125.1. GTDB lineage: Bacteria > Cyanobacteriota > Cyanobacteriia > Cyanobacteriales > Xenococcaceae > Waterburya. The sequence goes on from JBBSPC010000021.1 coordinate 12,383, forward strand.
CGATCCATGATTAAAAATAAAGCTTCATCCCACGAGGCTTGCCCTGCTTGCAAAACTCCTTCTATTTGAGGACTCAGTGCGTCCCAAATATCAGCCCATACTTGAGACGCGGGCTGACCTAGGGCATCGGGATGACGCGCGCCTAAAACTGGGATATAGGCATCATTATAAAAATTAAGATTCTCTTTTCCCCACCAAATAAACATCGGGTAGCGCGATCCTAGCATGATGCTAACTGCCGTCTTCAGGCTAGGTGACCAATTTTCAATTACGCCGAGGGGAGTTTGCGACCAGTCATAGGATCTTACCAACGCACCCATTTCTCCGCCATCAGGGATAATTGCTTCGTATCCAGTCCATGACTCGTCTTCCATTTTTTTGTTAGCTTTATAGTTATTTGAAAGTGCGCGAGCGCAAGTGAGCTAAATAATTAGCGAGCAAGCTAAAATCAATTATATGCTATGAAAATCAACTTTCCTTTAAGCCTTAGCTGCTCTGACTCATTGTGACTTCTCCTAAAGCTTTTCAGTTACGTTTTAACTCACGCAAAATATTCCAAAAATTGCTGGAAAAATGATCTTTGCTACTAAATCCGTTGAATATGCCCAGCTACTTGCTAAATATCAACCCCAGGTTATTGAAACCGAGGTAGAAACAATTAAAAAGCGATTCAGCGCGGTCTTGGGGGTCTCCCACATGAGCGACTGAATCAAGAAGCGATCGCACTACGCACGTGCGATCGCTTTGGCTATAGTATTGATAAAACTTGGCTTCGGATTTTACGCTTCTTCTCTTTTTGTAGCAGCCTCGTTTTGAGGTGCAGACTCTGCTCTTTCTGCTGCGGGTGCTTCTCCAATAATAGATTCAGGATCGATTGCTGGATTAGAGGCTAAATCCATTTGACCATTGGCATTGGTATTAGGTTTTGCAGTACCGCTTTTACCAGTGGCATTCTTGTTGTCAGACATAATAATTTAAGCAAAGATTGTGAACTTAAATACATTTTGGTTCAAACTTTGATTCTATTTATGGTACTAGAGATGGAATTACTAAGCCGTAACGAAGGGTTTAACTCCCGAAGTATTCACATTGCGGAGTAGCTTGGCTATTTTTGTTCCTGATACTGGCTCAATCCAATTTGGGGCAATTTCGGCTAAAGGAACTAAGACAAAAGCACGTTCACTCATGCGGGGATGGGGAATAGTTAAATTAGGAGTGTTTAAAACTATATCTGCGTATAGCAGTAAGTCTAGATCTAGGGTTCTGGGTTGCAGCGTACCTTTACTTACTCTGCCAAACTGCATCTCAGTAGCCTGGAGAATAGTCAACAATTCTTCGGGGGTTTGTGCTACTGATAACAACGCACAGCCATTAAGATAGTCTGCTTGAGGCTGTGGTGTACCAACAGGTTTAGTTTGATACCAGCTAGAAGTTGTCTTAAGAATAATACCAGGAATTTGATTGAGGGCATTGAGAGAACTTTCCAAGATATCTAGAGAATTACCTTCATTACTGCCCAAAGCGATCGCGCAATCTACCATAATTAGTTCAGGGGAATATAAACAACAGCCATGTCTTCACTGCGATTGCTGAGGTTGATTCTTGATTCTCGATAAAGTTGAGTGAGTAATGTCTGAGCTTCACTAACGGGAATATCTAAGATGTTTGCCGTTTGACTAGCAGTGAGCATTTGCTTTTCTGTAATCATTTTAATAATTTGGATGCGCTTGTTGCGTTCGGCTTTTTCCCGTAGATTAATTCCTGCCACAATGGTAGGCAAGCCAAATAAAGCTGCACAGGTAATACCGTTGATAAGCTTAGTTTCTTTAGTAACAGTAATTAAGAGAAACACCGTCCAAACCAAGGAACAAATGTGATTTCTAGGATTAAATTTATAGTAAGCCATGCTCAATACCTCAGATCGACTAGCTTAATTAAGCTACATATAAGCTAATGTTCCCAAAAGCATAAAATACAATTTCGTAATGGCTAATAGCTACGAATAAGCTTACATACAATCCCAAATATAAATCAGCATCGACCAAAAAAACTTTAGGAAATATTATGATTTGTTGTTGCCACAATATATTCTGGCACACTAACGTTAACAAGGACTGTTAGGAATTTCAAACATGGGAACTATTATAAGCACCGTCAACATGAAGGGAGGAGTAGGCAAAACTACTTTAACCGTTAATCTTGCAACCTGTTTGGCTCAGAAACACAATAAGCGTGTCCTGGTTTTAGACCTAGATTCTCAAATTAGTGCTACCTTGAGTTTGCTTTCACCCCACGATTTTGCGAAGTTACGTAAGAAAAAACATACTCTTAGCTATCTTCTTGATAATGTAATCAATCCTAATCCTTGGAGTAAATTAGATATTCAAGATATTATCGTCACCAACATTTGTGGCATAGATGGTTTGGAATTACTTCCAGGAGATATTGAGCTTTATGATGAGTATCAAGTCTCACAAATGCTGCACCAACAAGCAGTTGAATTTGAAGAAGAAGAGTTCCAAAAAGTTTGGGATAATTTTGAGAGAATTTTAATTCAAGAGATTATTGAGCCAATAGCCGATAATTATGACTTTATTATCCTCGACTGCGCCCCTGGATATAACTTGCTAACTCGTAGCGGTATTGCCGCTAGTGATTTTTATCTATTGCCTGCTCGTCCTGAACCTTTGTCTTTAGTGGGAATTCAACTTTTGGAAAGAAGAATTGCTAGGCTAAGAGAAAGTCATAAACATACTCAACCACTAGACGTCAATCTTTTAGGAATCGTCTTTATCCTTTCTGCTGGTGGTTTGATGGGCAGATATTATAAGCAGGTGATGAAAAGAGTCCGCGATGACTTTTATCCAGAGCAGCTATTTGAACAGTCAATTCCGATGGATGTTAATGTTGCCAAGGCAGTAGATTTGTTTACCCCAGTCTCGGTAGCTATGCCAAACTCTGGAGGTTCAAAAGCATTTGTCAAACTAACAGAGGAATTTTTAGCAAAAGCTCTAGTTAAAGAGCAAGAGCTAGTAACTGTAAATTAAAACCGCTTTGCGGTCAGCTTTGAGCTAATTAAAAGCTTATAGCCTATAGCTACGAACACAGCGAGTTAAAACAGTGAGCTATATTTATTGGCTTTCACAAATTCAACATTCAGAACAACATTTGGTTGGGAATAATTTATTTATTCTCAGCCAATTACTTCAACATGAATGTCCAATTTTACCTGGATTTGTTTTAGATCACAGTTTATCAAAGCAATTTTTAGCTGATTTAGATCATGAAGAATTATTGGTTGCTCATTTGCCAAATTCTCCTTCGTTTTCAGACAGCGATCGCTTCTTGATTCAGTCGCTCATAGGGGAAACCCCCACCCTCGACAGTTCCTTCAAGTCGGGAAACCCGCCCAACGGACTGTCTCGCAAGACCGCGCTGAATCGCTCTTTGGCTTTACAACTAATCGCCCAGCGTAGCCGTGAGGTTATTAGCCAATATCCATTGCCTCATCTGTGGTCAACAAAAATATTTCAGGCTGCGCAACAGTTAAATTCAGATAGTTTCATTCTCCAACCCTTGGTAACAATTTTTGATCGGCAGCAAGAAAGTCTGGGTTTATGGAGATCTTATACTTGCAATAATAATCCTCAAGCTTTAATTACAGCACTTAAAAAAGTCTGGTCAGAATTATTTACCGCTAGCAGCTTATTGTATTGGCATAAATTGGGATTGAGCATCAAAGATGTTGATTTGGCGATCTTGGTTAGACCACTTCAGCCCGCTTACGCTTCAGGCATAATTGAGCTTAATTCAGACGTAGCCAGAATTAAAGCTAGCTGGGGTTTGGAACAGAGTTTGCTTCAAGGAGACGTTGAGCCAGATGAATACTATGTAGATCGAGCAACAGGCTATATTTTATCGCGCTCCTTGGGGCATAAAAATTATGCTTATCAACTTAAAAATACCGATCTCAATAGACCATCTAATGATTGCTTAGAAGCCTATCTGCCTGATGAAACCCATACAGAAAAATATATTTTAGAGCAAGAAGCGACCGCCAAACTGCTTCAGTTAACTCAGATTATTTTAGATAAACAACCACAAATTAAATATTTAGTCTGGACTGCACCAGAAATAGAATATCAGTCCCTGCCACAGTTTTGCTTTACTCAATTGAGCGATCGTCTGCCTGCTGCTTCTACTCTGCTAACAAATCGGTTAGCTCAAGTATTACCCTCATCATCTATACCATCTCTGTTAAATGGTGTTGCTGCTTCTCCAGGCAATATTTTAGCCAAGACTGTAATAGTTGAAGATTTTGATACTCACCCTGTGCCGATTTTTCCAGGCTGCATCTTGGTAACTAAATCTATTCCGCCCCATCACATAGCTCTAATTAAACAAGTTGGCGGAATTATTACCGAAACTGGAGGGACAACTAGTCATGGAGCAATTGTAGCTAGAGAGTTGAATATTCCTGCTATAGTTAACGCTGTTGATGCCACTAAAATCCTTCAGGATGGAATTGAGATTTTATTAAACGGAGATGATGGCAAAGTTTATCCCGCAGCAGCTTGGCATTTATCTCTACATCATTTGCCCAATAATCATTTACTTTCTCCTAGCTTTCCCATTACCACTAAATTAATGGTTAATCTTTCTCAACCAGAGAGTATTACCAAGGTTCTCGATTTACCTATAGATGGAGTTGGGTTGTTACGCTCTGAATTAATGCTAGGGGAGCTATTAACTTACCAGTTTTTCGAGCAACGACGAGTAGAATCGTATCGCCTCGATTTCTTGAATACCCTAACTAGTTCTTTACGTCAGTTTGTCAGTGCTTTTGCCCCTCGTCCTGTATTTTATCGCTCTATTGATTGGTATGCCCAAGATTCAAATCCGATTTTGGGTAATCGAGGTACATATAGTTACACCTTAGATCCAGCCTTATTTGATCTAGAGCTAGAGGCATTAGCAACTATTACAGCCGAAGGCTATAGCAATCTTAATTTAATTTTACCTTTTGTTCGCAGTATAGAAGAGTTTGAATTTTGTTATCGTCGGCTGAAAAACATTGGTTTAACCAGCAGAAAGTCATTTAAAGTTTGGATTATGGCAGAAGTGCCTTCGGTCATTTTGTTATTACCTGAATACGTTTGTGCAGGTGTCCAAGGAATTGCAATTGGTACTAACGATCTAACTCAATTACTATTAGGAGTAGATCGTGAGCAGATTGAATTTAGCGATCGCGGTTTAAACGCCAATCATCCAGCTATGCACAGGGCAATTTCTGAGTTGATTACTACTGCCAAAGCTAACAATATAGAATGCTGTATATGTGGTCAAGCACCAGTAGAATACCCTGATTTGATTGCCCAACTCATAGACTGGGGAATTGATGCCATTTCCGTTGAACCAGAAGCGGTAGAGCGAACCTACAAAGCGATCGCCCGTGCGGAAAAGCAGATGCTTTTGCAAAAAGTTAGAATTAATCAGCCTGAATAAGATTTGCTTAAGTGGTATTTGTATTAGACCATGAAGTATTTAGAGGATTATGAGTAAGAAAAGTTTGGGATTGGACAATCGTGTATACAAATACTTGCTTTCAGTATCGTTACGAGAGCCTGAAATTTTAAGCAAACTAAGGGAAGAAACAGATCGACACCCTGCCAGCGTGATGCAGATCTCTCCCGACCAGGGGCAGTTTATGGCATTGCTCGTCAAATTATTAAAAGCTAAGAAAACCCTGGATATTGGCGTTTTTACTGGCTATAGCTCTTTGGTAGTAGCGTTAGCATTACCAGATGACGCAAAAGTAGTGGCTTGCGATCGCGATCCTGAAGCTACGGCGATCGCTCGTCGCTATTGGCAAGCAGCAGGAGTCGAACACAAAATTGATTTTCGTCTAGCACCAGCTTTAGATACTCTCGATCGGTTAATAGCTGAAGGAGAAACCAAGAGCTTTGACTTTGCTTTCATAGATGCTGATAAAGGCAATTATCTGAACTATTACGAACGAGCTTTAACCCTTTTACGTCCTGGGGGAATAGTTGCGATCGACAATGTATTGTGGTCTGGAAGGGTTGCCGATAAAGAAGATACAGATAAAAGAACAGTTGCTCTGCGGGAGTTCAATCAAAAACTACATAAAGACACAAGAGTAGATATTAGTCTGCTGGCGATCGCTGACGGCTTAACTTTAGCTCTTAAACAATAATCACTAATCATTAACCCAAACGCTGCATAGCTATTTAGTAATAGTTTCACAGAAATGTGTCGTCAGCCAGCCAGGACTGTAACTCCGTCAAGCGAGTATCGCTATATTTGTCTATCAATAATTCTAAGGTTAAAGTAGAAATCTTAAGTAACAAACAATAACTGTATTGATTATCTATTACCTGCCTAAACCATTTTCTAATCTAAATAATTAAACAATCTTATTAACCACAAAATATTTATCTTTTATTCTAGACAACATAATTATGAAACCAAAGTTACAGCACTGGTTATTTGTTTCAATTTGTATCTTTATTGTAAGCTGTAGCTTGATTAATACTTCCGAAGCCAGAAATGAATTATCTCTTCCCAACCAAAGCCAAGTTTTAGAGAGATTGAGCTTTGGGATAAATACAGCCCAACTTAAAGATATAAAAAAAAGAGGTATTGAAGCTTATATTCGGTCTCAGCTTAATCCTGAATCAATTTCAGAATCTTCTAGCTTAAATAATTATTTGGCTGGACTAAAGTTTATTAATCAACAGCCAATTAAATTGCAAAGAGAGCAGTATATCAATAAACAAAAATTAAAGGATATTACAATATCTACCGAACAAAAAATAGAGATAGAAAAGAAAAACTATGACTTAAAAAAACAAACTAAGTTAGAGGCTATAGATGCTCATTTAGCAAGAGCCATAAACTCTCCTCGGCAACTGCAAGAAGTGATGGTAGATTTTTGGTTTAATCATTTTAATGTTGTGGCAGGTAAAGGAACAATTAGTCTCTGGATCGACGATTATGAAAATAAAATTAGAGCTAATGCCCTAGGCAGTTTTCGTGACTTATTAGAAATAACTGCCAGTCATCCAGCTATGTTGATTTATTTAGATAACTACAAAAATACTGCGTATAGTAACCCTAACCAAAAAAACAATAGTGAGAATTTAAATGAAAATTATGCCCGTGAATTAATGGAGCTACATACATTAGGTATTGATGGTGGTTACACTCAAGAAGATGTAATAGCTCTAGCCAAAATATTTACAGGCTGGAGAGTAGATTATCTTGGCAAAAAAGGTGATAAAAAGGGCTTTTTCTTTGATGAAAAACGTCACGATCGGGGTGAAAAAGTATTTTTAGGTCATAAAATTGAGCCTCAAGGCATTGCAGAAGGACAAAAAGCTTTAGACATTTTGGCAACTCATCCTGCTACAGCTAAATTTATCAGCTATAAATTGGCACAATACTTTGTTGCGGATCAGCCACCATCAAGCTTAGTAGATAAACTAGCGCAAAAATTTATTAAAAGTGATGGCAATATTAAAGTTATTATGGACACTTTAATTCATGCTCCAGAATTTAATGACCCCAAGTATTATCAGCAAAAGTTCAAAACTCCTTACCAGTATATAGTTTCCTTAGTAAGAATTAGCGAGATCGAGCAGCCAGACTACAATCGTATCAGGGGTATGATAAGCAGCTTGTCAATGCCTATATATAGTTGCATTCCTCCCACTGGCTATAAAAATACTCAAGATGTTTGGTTAAATTCCCAGGCAATGTTACAAAGGATCGGTTTTGCAGCGGCGATCGCTAATGCCTCTTTAAATAAGCAAGATCCTGTTGAATATCAAAAAATAGAAACAAACTTAGGAAAGCTTTCTGCACACACCAGAAAGGTAATTGCTAAAAGTCCTGGGAAGCTTCGTCCAGCCCTCATTTTAGGCAGTCCTGAAGCAATGTATCGATAAATTTTACTCAATATTTACTTAAAAAATAGTCATGAAAAGAAGAAAATTTTTGACCGCAGCCAGTTTGGCAACTACAGGAATTTTGGTTCCCATCGGTTTAAATAGCTGGGCTGCTCAGGGACTTAGCCAGTCAGCTAACCCTCAACGTCTGGTGGTGGTGTTATTACGGGGGGGAGTTGATGGTTTGAATCTGGTTGTTCCCCATCAGGAAACCAATTATTATTCAGCAAGACCAACTATTGCCATCCCCTATCCCCAGGAAAAAAACGGTGTACTTGACCTTGACGGCTTTTTTGGTTTACATCCTCACCTAAAAGATTTGATGCCCCTTTGGCAGCATAAAAGTTTGGCTTTTGTTCATGCTAGTGGTTTACCAATTGTTGAGCGTTCTCATTTTCAAGCTCAGGACTATATTGAAAATGGTACTCCAGGAATTAGAAACACTTCTGATGGTTGGATGAATAGGCTTTTAGCACAACTACCTCAAGAGGAAGCAACTCAAGCTCTCAACGTTGGTGTTACTACCCCTTACATACTCAAGGGAAAAATGAATATTGCCAGCTTAAGACCTGGCAAAAACTCAACAAGAGCTATTCCTACTGACAATATTAACGTGAGTAAAGCTTTTGATGAATTGTATGGTGGAACTGATGACTTGAGCAAAGCTTATCAGGATGGGCGTAAGGTTAGAGAGAAAGTGTTAGCAGCATTAAGTCAAGAAATGAAGTCTTCTTCTCGCCAAGCCAAAAACGTCAACGCTTTTGTCGATGATGCAGAGGAAGTAGCCAAATTAATGGTGGGCAGCACTAAAACTCAATTAGCATTTATGGACGTAGGTGGCTGGGATTCTCATGTTAATGAAAGTATAATTCTTAATCGATTATTACCTTCTTTTGGCGAAGGTTTAGCAACTCTGGTCAAAGGATTAAAGCCAATTTATGCTGATACGGTAATTGTTGTTTTATCAGAATTTGGTCGTACTCTTAAAGAAAACGGTACCAAAGGAACAGATCATGGATATGGTAACGTAATGATGATTTTGGGGGGAGGAGTTCGTGGGGGAAAAGTGTATGGAGAATGGAAAGGCTTAGATGAGCCTGACTTAGATCAGGATCGAGATTTATCTGTAACTACAGATTATAGAGAAATAATTGCTCGCGTTTTACAAAATCATCTGTCTGTTGCTGATGATCGCTTGAGTCAAGTTTTTCCAGACTTTAAGCCTAGTAATAAGCTCGATTTTTTAAGTTAGGGAAATGCAGGATTTAAATTTTGCTATTCCACAAACTTTTACCTTCATCATCCCGAAAACGGTAAAACAACTCTTCATCTTGGAATTGTTGTTCATTTGTGACATGGTCAAAAATGTTTTTGTCCAGCATTTTTTGACCTAATCTAACCGCATCAGCACGAGAAATGTTCACTCGTTTGGCAATCCAGTCTACAGCCTCATTGCCTAAAAAACAACGCTGATATAGCTTTAGCTTGTAACGACGGGTTTTGATTTCTATGCCTGTTTCTGAACGCATTTGGACTGCTATTTGCCGAATACTGATTTTGCTCAGGTCTGTTTTTGCTTGATTAGAGCTAGCTGAAGGCAATTTTGCTTCAGGTGATTGCTTTTCGTCACTAGAGGCTAGGGTAGCATCAGATGCTTTAAAGCAATCGCTTTGCATCCAAATTCCTATAGAATTTTTATCCTTAACTAGTAAAGTAGCAATTTTAGAACGTTCTTCGTGATCTAAATATTCTTCTCGACATTCTTTGATAGCTGCTTCTAATTCTTCTTTGGGAAAAGCTTTGGCTCTGGTAAAGACATTACCATTATAAATAAGTCCTGTTATGGCTTGATCGTTATTTTTCAACTTGCAGTATTTGACTTGTGTATAATCTAAGAAAAGCATTGTCGTTTTCTCCTATTCTTCTCCCGTAGCTGATTGATATAGCAACCGATACTGTTATAACTTAATTGTTGAAAAATTTATTCATATTGATCTTTAATTGCCATAATTTTGGTGTACTCAAAATTATTACCACTTGGTTGAACTAAAGGGTAATCTCGCTGCTGAAGATTGATATAGTCTGGTTCACAGTTTGTCTTGGGTGAATAGTAGGTTAAGACGTATTCTTGGGCAATTCGTGAGCGCGTTTCTGTTGCTACTTCCCCTAGCCACTGGGTTTTAGTTACCAAAATCACTAATTGATTGGCGAGTTCGGGAATAGCTTTGGCTACCTGTCGTCGATAAACCTGATCTAAACTGCCGAAAGGAGAATCCATGACGATGGGAAAGGTGCTGCTGTCATAACCTACTAAGGTATTCCGCTGACTCCATTGTCTAACGCGATCAATGATACCGCCAATAAACGAGAGGCTAAGAATTTGATTTTCTCCAGTAGAAGCTGCAACAGGTACTTCTACCCCCGATGTGTTTTCGACTAAAGTTAGTTCGTAATTAGGGCTTAGTTTGGGTATATAGGGAGTAAAAGAAATAAAGCTAAATATTTCTTGAACCTTTTGCTCTAAAGTTAATCTAAATTGCTGTTCTAAACGAGTTCTTACTTCGTTTAGAACAGCAATAGATTCTTGGGTTACATCGATGCGGTTTTGTGCCAATTTCTGCTTATTTTCGGTTAGCTGATGTTGGGATATTGTTTGAGTTAGCTTGCTTAATTGTGAGACGCGATCGCTTTGCTGCTGTTGATTTGTTCCTTGTTCTAAAATAAGCTTTTTAAGCTGTGATTCAATCTGCTCTATTTTCTTTTGTAGCTGTTGAATATCTCGATTAGGATAGTTTTGTAGTTGTTTATTGGCTTTGGCTATTTCTGCTTCTAGGCGATTTACTTCTAAATATTGATGCTTTATTGCTGCCTGCTGTTGGTCTAATTGTTGCCAAAATATATCTGAGCGAGATTCAATTTTACTTACCTGAGCCTCTAAACGAATAGCCGACTCTTCCACATTTTTTATTTCTACCTTTTTTAGCCAAGATTTTACCTTTTGATAGGCATCTGTATCTGGTTTTAATTCTGTACCACAAAGACAGCTTTGCTGCTGTAATAATTGTTGAATAAACTCTTGTTTAATCCCGCTAGATAATTGACCGCGATCGCGTAACTGCTCAAACAATTTTACGAACTTACTATTTAAATTAGGTAAAAAGACTAGATAGCTATCTTGAGCAATGTTTTTTTTGAGCTTATCTTTACTCTGAATAATATCTTTTTTAACTGCTGCTTCCTGTTTAACTAATTTATTTTTTAATTCTTGTATTTTATCTACACCACTAACTTCCAAAAGCTGATTAGATAAATTAGATTTACGCTGCTCAAGCTGGGTAACTTTGGTGATTATTTCGTTTTTGCGCTGTGCCAAATTTTCGCTTTCTTGCTCTAATTTAATTTGCTGTTGTACTAACTGCTTGGTTTTAGTATCTCCTAACTCTTGTAATTCTTCTTGTAAAGTTCGCTTGGCTTTTTTTAAATGTTCGATCGCCCGATCTAAAACCTTTACTCCTAATAATTCTTTAGTGTCTTCAGCAATATTATGATTCTGATTATGGCGAAAAAAACTATCAATCCTTTCTCCATCAAAGAAAAAATATTGATGTAAGCTGGCAGGTAAAATCCTGTTAATAACATCTTCTGAAGACTCAACGGGTGGATACCAACGTCCATCATCCCCCGCAACCAGCATAAACAGCTTAGTTTGGCTGTATTGAATCTGATTGGCTGCATTCTTGCTAGCGTAACACTTACGCTTGATCTGATAGGACTTGCGATCGCGCTCAAACTGCAACTCTACCCAACATTCTACCGCCTGATTTACTTGCGCTTCTGTAACAGCACGTTGATTAACTAATAATTCGGGAAAGGCAAAAGCAGCGGTAAATTTTTCGTATAGCACCCAGGTAAAAGCATTAAGAATCGATGTTTTTCCTGCACCATTATTACCATAAATAACCGTCGTATTTTTTTCTCCACTAGCAAATTTAATTTGGATTGTTTTGCCATAAAATTGTCTAAAGTTGCATAGTTGCAAATTAATTAACTTCATGACACAATTTTTTTGATTATATTTAAAATATCTTCATTGATATTGCGAGGAGTCTTTAAACATAGCTTATCTTTTTCTAGTTTTAGGACTTCCTCAATGATTTGTTTTACTTCGGGCGTAGCACTAGTTATTGGTTCTTGTATAGAAGCTAGATTAGGATTATTAATTTTCGATGGTTGATTCATAAACAAAAAAATAGCGTTTAAAATATTCTTTAAGTATATTAGACTTCTTGCACAAATTATTATTAACTACCTTTCTAAATTGAGTTGTTTAAAGACAGTCTTGGGTTGTTTGCGGAGAACAATTCAAAGGTAAACCTCTTGACCTCTGCTTATATGCGAGTAAGGCGTACTTTCGCAACTAGTACCCCCCTTTGTGCCTTCGTTCAATAACTTGTCTTTTCTAAGAGAGCTGATGCGATCAAATAAGAAATATTTAAAATTTTGCTAAATAGTTGTCAATCCAGTGCAAAAAAGTTCAGACTAAAGAAGTACAGTGTTTTCCATTCAACTTAAATATTTTAAAGAAACTTGGTTCTGATTAATTTTAATAGTAATTATGTACCTTACTGATTTTATCAAGGCGATCGCATGGTATTTAAAGAACAGCAAGTCTTAAATTCTCGATATCAACTGCAAAGACGGTTGGGGCGCACCGCAGCAGGACATCAAACTTGGCTGGCGAGCGATCGGCTCAGTACCGAATTTGTCGCGATTAAGTTATTGGCGTTTAATCCACAAATGCGCTGGGAAGAATTAAAGCTGTTTGAAAGAGAGGCACAGACGCTAAAAGCTCTCGATCATCCCTGCATTCCTAAATATTATGATTATTTTGATTTAGATAAGGAAGTGGGCGAAGGTGTTCCTTGGTTTGCTCTGGTACAGCAATATATTCCTGGTTTGTCTTTACAAGAACTATTAGAACAAAGTCGGCGTTTTACTGAGGACAAGATTCGTAGTATCGCTCAAGAAACCTTGGATATTCTAATTTATCTACATCAATTAAATCCCTCGGTGCTGCATCGAGATATTAAACCCAGCAATCTAATTTTGGGAGAAGACGAGCGTATTTATCTAATCGATTTTGGCGCAGTACAGGCACAAGCAGCCGTTACGGGAATTACTTTTACAGTCGTCGGCACAGTGGGTTATGCACCTTTAGAACAGTTTTGGGGTAGAGCGGTTGAGGCTTCAGATTTATATGCTTTGGGGGGAACTTTAATTCATTTATTAACAGGAAAATCCCCTGCGGATTTGCCTCATAAAGATTCTAGAATTCAATTTCGCGATCGCGTCAACATTAAACCAGACTTGATTGATTGGTTAGAGAAAATAACAGAATTTACGGTAGAAAAACGCTTTCAAAATGCCGTTGAGGCTAAGGAAACTTTGCTCTCTAAGATGTTTACTTATAATTATGGTAACCAGTCTAAAATTTTCACCAGACGAGCAACAAATAAATACAAAATTAACAGTATTGCTCCACTTACGCTAGTTGAACTAAAAAAAGAAAAAGGTCTATTAGAAATCAAGATACCCGCAGGCGGTTTAGATAGAACAAATGAGCTTTTTAATAGTGGCTGTAGTGGATTAGCAGCTTTATTTACCTGGTTCTGCTTTTCCTTGTTTTTTACTACGTTTTTCCCCACCTTGTTGTTACTATTTCCTTTAATGATATTAATCAAACTTTTCTTGTTACTTGTATCAAAAACAGACATATTTATTAATAACAATATGACCGTAATTTACAGTAAAGCTTTTGGTTTAAAATATGATAAAAGTACCTTAGCTAGTGAAAAAATAAATAACGTTTTTGTGCAGCGTACAGGATCTATTTTTCAGGTTGCATTGCGAGGAAGCGATCGCATTTACAATCTTGGTGGCGCATTAAAAGAAGAAGAAGCAGCTTGGCTAGCTCAAGAAATAAAAGATCATTTAGATCTTAGATAAATTTTTAGTCAACTGAATTTTACGGGTATCTGCATCAAGAGAAATCCAGCCGAGATCTTGTAAACGAATTGTTAAATTAGAGATAGTTACGCCCAACTGTTCCGCCATTTGATAAAGATGCTGCCATTTGCTCAAATCTTTGCCCTGTTTTAATTCTGTTAATATGTGTTGTGGCATCAGCAAACATCCCGCAAAGTATTGTGCTTGCCATTCAATCTTTGCCAAACTATCGCCATTACGACAGAGAAAAGGTTTTACTTTTACATCAACACCCTTTTGTTTAAGCCGACTGTAGCTGTCTATCTTTTCAGTATCAATATGCAATACCCAATGTCCAATCTCATGGGCAATGGTTGATTCGCCAAAACCCCCTCTTAATTGTGGCAGATCTTCATTGATTTCAATTAGCTTTTCTAAGGGTAAAATTCTGGCTGCTATTGTCCCCTGTTCGTCATCAGCAATTTGATCCCAAACTAAATCTAAATCTAGAAACTCGGCAATAATGCTAGCATCCACTGGCAATTGGGGCTTGTTTTGTGCTTTCTCCATTTGTAGCCAAACATCTAAAGCAGCAGCCTCAATATCAATTTTAGAAATAAATCTAAATGGACGAAAAACACTCACAAACATTTAACTCCTAGCTATCTAAAGACAGGTCGGTTCGGGTGTCCCGACCCGCGTGAGATGTCCGTGTGGTCGAAGCTTCGCGAAATACTCTTTGAGCAAATTCAGGATTTTCTCGCATTCGACGAAATAAAGCAGGCATATCTTTATAATGTTGCTTGAGTAAATCTTCTTCCTGTTGAGGTATTCTCCCAGCCAGAAAAATTAGTTCTTCTTGATCTAAATCTAAATGTCTTGCCAAACCGCGAATCACCTCTTCTTTGGGGGCATAATCTGCACGATTATTTTCTAGTTTAGATAAATAAGTAAAATCTAGTTTTAATAGTTTAGCCAATTCTCTTTGAGAATACTTTTTTTCTTTTCGCGCTTGGCGAATTAGTATACCAAAATCGTTAGACACGTTTATTGTTCCTAATAACTAACTATTTATCAATCATAGTTTAGCTTGAATAAAAAATCAACAAAATGGCAAGTTTTACTAGCAATAATTTAAGTTGACCTAAATTGCCACTACACTTTTTGAAAAAACGTAGAAAAAACATTATCATTGTTAAATTTTCTTTCTATTAATTCTTCCTAACCACCGAGGACGTTGTTGCAAAAATCAACTATCTAAAGCATCTTTTAGTGCAGTGCGGGCTGCTAAATGATTACGAGTAGAAGCAAGGATTTCTTGTTCTCTTTGTAAACGCTCTAAAGTGTCCTGCATTTCTAACAATGCCTGCTGTTCTGATGCTACACCATACAAGTTGCTGGCTACCCAGTAAGATAGCTCGGTAGGAGAATTAGGTAAATCATCAGGAAGCTCTATTTTTTGACTAGTAAGCTTGGCTGATAAATGAACTACGTTTTTTAGTAATTCTTCAACTTCGGTTGCTATCGGTCTTAAGTCTTGAGTAGGTGGCTTATCGTCAATCCACTCTACTAAAGCGACACGATAGGGTTTTTCACGAACATATTCTAAAACTTTAAACCTTTGTTGCCCAAAGGTTAACATTTTCATTCGATCATCAGGTAGTCTCTGGAAATGTAAAATTTCGGCACAGCAACCATATTCGGCAATCTCTCCTGTAGCGGGATCGATAGACAACACTCCAAAACGCCGATCATTTTCCAGAATTGTGTTCATCATAATTCTGTAACGATACTCAAATATATGCAGCGGTAACGGACGGCTAGGAAATAAAACTACTTCAGGAAGGGGAAATAAAGGGAGTTCTCTAACTGCGATCGAAGAAGATGCCATCTAAACTTGTTTGTATTTATAGCTGGTATTGTTACTTATTCTTTACTTTAACGGATTTTTAATCAGAACGTACATACTTAAAAACCCTTCAGAGAAAATCTAAAGGGCAAAATGATTTATTTATAGTCTAAAAATCTAAATATTAAAGTTTGACTTCAATATCAACCCCAGCAGGCAAATCCAACTTCATTAAGGCATCAATAGTCTTAGAAGAAGGCTTGTAGATGTCAATAATACGGCGATGGGTACGAGTTTCAAAGTGTTCGCGAGAATCTTTGTCTACGTGGGGCGATCGCAATACACAATAAATTTTTCTTTTAGTGGGTAAAGGAATTGGACCAACAGCAGAAGCGTTAGTTCTGTTGGCTGTATCTACAATTTTTTCACAGGAAGTATCAAGTAGACGTTGATCGAAGGCTTTAAGGCGAATGCGAATTTTTTGTTGTTGAATCGTTGCCATGTTGTTTAGTTGTCGAGGTACGGATGGTTAAAAGGGATTATAGCTCAAGAGTAGGTTATGAAATTCACCACTAATGCTAAATATACATAGTTATTCTCTCACAAAAACTAGGGGAGGAGACGATGCCAGTCAAGCTATCTGACTCAACAAAAGTCTACTCCCATAGGGTTGGGTTGTTCGTTCTATTTAGGTTGTCCTACGGACTACTTAATAATCTTAGAGACTACACCAGCACCGATAGTACGACCACCTTCACGAATCGCAAAGCGCATTCCTTGCTCAATAGCGATCGCGTTAATTAGCTCTACGTTCATTTTAATGCGATCGCCAGGCATTACCATTTCCACTGCGCTGCCATCATCAGCAGTATAGTCAGTAATAGTGCCAGTTACATCAGTTGTACGAACGTAGAACTGAGGACGGTAGTTTTTAAAGAAAGGAGTATGACGACCACCTTCTTCTTTAGTTAGGACGTATACTTCGCCTTCAAATTCAGTGTGAGGAGTAATCGAACCTGGTTTAGCCAAAACCATACCTCGTTCAATATCTTCTTTTTGTACACCACGCAGAAGGACACCTACGTTGTCTCCAGCCATACCTTGATCCAAAGTTTTTTGGAACATTTCTACGCCAGTGACAGTAGTGCTGCGGGTATCTCTAATACCAATAATTTCGATAGTTTCGCCTACTTTAACCACACCACGCTCAATACGACCAGTAGCCACAGTACCACGACCAGTAATGGAGAATACGTCCTCTACAGCCATCAAGAAAGGCTTGTCAATTTCGCGCTCAGGAGTAGGAATATAAGTATCAACCTGCTCCATGAGGTCATAGATTTTATCAACCCATGGGTCTTCACCTTGTTTAGTGTCGGGTTTAGCAGTCAATGCCTCTACTGCCTTGAGGGCAGAGCCAGCAACGATGGGAATATCATCACCAGGAAAATCATATTCGCTCAATAGCTCACGAATTTCCAGTTCAACCAATTCAAGTAGCTCTTCGTCGTCTACTTGGTCTTCTTTATTCATAAAGACTACCAAGCTAGGAACACCTACTTGTTTAGCCAAAAGAATGTGTTCGCGAGTTTGAGGCATAGGACCATCTGCTGCTGATACCACTAGAATACCGCCATCCATTTGCGCAGCACCAGTAATCATGTTTTTCACGTAGTCAGCGTGTCCAGGACAATCCACGTGAGCGTAGTGACGTTTTTCTGTTTCATATTCTACGTGAGCGGTGTTGATAGTGATACCACGCGCTTTCTCTTCAGGAGCAGCATCAATATCTTCATATTTTCTCGCTTTAGCATTACCCGTAGCAGCCAAAGCTAGAGTAATAGCTGCTGTTAAAGTAGTTTTACCGTGGTCTACATGACCTACAGTACCGATATTAGCGTGTTCTTTATTACGTTCAAACTTTGCGCGTGCCATTAATGTACTTATTCCTTATTTAAATTAGTGTGTTCCCTTTGTTTTTAGCGATAATTGCCTCTGCTTCATTGCGAGGAACATCGCTATATTCACTGAACTCCATCGAAAATATACCGCGTCCTTGGGTTTTTGAGCGGATATCAGTAGCATAGCCAAACATTTTAGCCAAAGGAACTTGAGCATCTATTTTTGCTATGCCAGCTTCGGAGTTCATACCTTCAATGCTGCCTCGGCGAGAGTTCAAGTCTCCGATCACATCTCCTAAGAAATCTTCAGGAACTTCAACCTCAACTTTCATCATTGGCTCTAAGACCACAGGAGAAGCCTTTTTTACTGCTTCTCTGACTGCCATCGAACCAGCTACCTTAAAAGCCATTTCATTTGAGTCTACATCGTGGTATGAACCATCAACCAAAGTAACCTTGACATCTATCAAAGGATATCCTGACAAGATACCAGATTCACAGGTTTGTTTCACTCCTTGTTCAATGGCAGGAATATATTCTTTGGGAATAGTGCCACCGACAATTTTGGAAACAAACTCAAAACCACTCTTCGGTTCAGCAGGTTCAATTTCTAATACGGCATGACCATATTGACCTTTCCCGCCACTCTGCTTGATGTATTTACCTTCGGCTCGACTGCTTTGACGAATCGTCTCGCGATAAGCTACTTGGGGTTTACCTACCGTAGCCTCAACATTGAACTCCCTTAACATTCTATCTACAAGAATTTCTAGATGAAGTTCTCCCATTCCCGCAATTACAGTCTGGTTAGTTTCAGAATTGGTACTAACGCGAAAAGTAGGATCTTCATCAGCAAGAGCCTGCAAAGCTTTTGATAGCTTTTCTACATCGCTCTTAGTCTGAGGTTCTACTGCTACAGAGATTACTGGTTCAGGAACAAATAAAGATTCTAAGATAATCGGCTGTTTATCATCACATAGAGTATCCCCAGTAGCAGCCAACTTTAAGCCAACAATTGCTCCTAAATCACCAGCCCTGAGTTCATCTACTTCAATACGGTCGTTGGATTTTAAAACCACCAAGCGCGAAATGCGCTCTTTTTTCTGCTTGGTGGCGTTGTAAACATAGCTACCTTTCTCCAAAACCCCTGAATAGACTCTCACAAAAGTTAAACGACCAAATTTATCACTGGCAATTTTAAAAGCCAAAGCCGCAAATGGTTCTTCATCGCTAGAATGCCTTACAGCTTCTTTGCCATTAGGTAGTTCGCCCTTAATAGGAGGTACTTCAGTAGGAGCAGGTAAGTAATCTACTACCGCGTCTAAAAGAACTTGAACTCCTTTGTTTTTGAACGCAGAGCCACACAGCATAGGCATAATAGAACCATCAATCGTACCCTTACGAATTGCTGCCTTAATTTCTGCTGTACTAAACTCTTCCTCCATCAAGAATTTTTCGAGGAGTGCTTCGTCAGTTTCGGCAATAGATTCGATTAACTTTGCTCTATATTCTTTAGCTTTAGCCTGCAGCTGTTCGGGGATTTCAATATTTTCTATTTCTTTTCCTAGATCATCTTTATAAATGATAGCTTTCATCTCAACCAAATCTACAATCCCTTCAAACTCTGCCTCACTGCCAATAGGAATCTGAATTGGTACTGCATTGGCTTGAAGGCGATCTTTAATTTGCTCATGAACTTTAAAAAAATTTGCTCCTGTACGATCCATCTTGTTGACAAAAGCAATTCTTGGTACATTGTACCTATTTGCCTGCCGCCAAACAGTTTCAGACTGTGGCTGTACACCTCCTACAGAACAAAATACAGCAATCACGCCATCAAGCACGCGCATCGAACGCTCAACTTCAATTGTGAAGTCTACGTGACCTGGGGTATCAATAATATTGACTTTATGATCTTTCCAACTTGTAGTTATGGCAGCAGCAGTAATAGTGATTCCTCTTTCCTGCTCTTGCTGCATCCAATCCATAGTGGCTGCGCCATCATGAACCTCCCCCATTTTGTAGGCGATGCCCGTGTAGAAAAGAATACGTTCTGTTGTTGTCGTTTTGCCCGCATCTATGTGAGCAGCAATGCCTATGTTTCGCACTCGCTCAAGCGGTATAGTACGTGCCACAAGTACCTCCTTGCATCTTGCAGGATTAAATTGCTAAATGTTTACCAACGGTCACAGCACAAAGGCTTAAGCCGCATGTGTTCGTCCGTGTAGGGACGAGTAATCTGTGATTTTTTTAAGGTCGCCTATAATTCTATACTTTTATTAAATTTTATTTAAAATTAAACTGCTTTACTATGGGGATTACCGTAAGCAATAGGCATAGAAATATAGAAGTATTGAGTTGTTTTAGCTTAAATTAAAAATGAAATAAAGCGAATCCAGCTATACGCCGTAGTATTTTTCTCTACTCTGAATAAATCACCAGGATTATCTTATTTAATTTATCTAATCAAAGCTAAAACAACTCAGTTTATGTTTATTTAATAGCGATAATGAGCAAAAGCCTTATTTGCCTCTGCCATACGATGGGTTTCATCCCTTTTTTTCATCGCTCCTCCAGTTTCATTAGCAGCATCCATAATTTCGCTGGCTAACTTACTTGCCATAGTCCGACCGCCTCTAGAACGGGAAAACTGAATTAACCAGCGCAAAGCCAAAGTTGTACCTCTACCCTGCCTTACCTCCATAGGTACTTGATATGTAGCTCCACCAACACGGCGGGCTTTAACTTCTACTAGAGGAGTTAAGTTTTTGATAGCTTGTTCAAATACTTCTATTGGTTCGTTGCCAGTTCTTTCGCCAATCATGGACATAGCATCATAAATTATACGAGACGCCAAAGATTGCTTTCCACTACGCATGATTCTTCTAATAGTCATGCTCAAAAGGCGACTATTATAAACTGGATCTGGGGGAACGGGACGTTTTTTCTTAGTTGAACGACGAGACATTTGCTTATTACTTACAGTTAAGGATTATAAAATTGTGTTTTGGTCGTTATTAATCAATAAATTAATACTACTGATTACGACTATAAAATGACAAACTTGTTTAAACTCAAGAAACTGTTACCATTTAGGCTAATTTATTTTAAGTTTATTAAACTGAGTTTGAGATTAAGAGCAATAATAATGTTTGAACTAAATACCACTGCTCTGCTCTGCATAGAAACAAAGAGGTTCGTGATTCAGCTTCTCACTAAAAATAGCAGCATCCTTGTCTGCAATAGCAACTCTTCAGATGAGGATGCGCTTGGTCTACTCTATTTAGCGATAAAAACATTGATACAAGCCCTAAGACTTAGGTTTTTTAGTTCCATACTTGGAACGGCTTTGAGATCTGTCCTTTACACCAGTCGTATCTAAAGTACCACGGACTATATGGTATCTTACTCCTGGCAAGTCTTTAACCCGACCTCCACGAATTAGCACAACCGAATGTTCCTGTAAATTGTGTCCAATTCCTGGAATGTAGGCGGTTACTTCAAACCCTGAAGTCAGACGTACCCTAGCTACTTTTCTCAGTGCTGAATTGGGTTTTTTGGGGGTAGTCGTGTATACTCTAGTGCAAACTCCACGACGCTGAGGGCATTCCTTGAGAGCGGGAGATTTAGTTTTCTTTTGCGACTTAGATCTTTCGCTACGAATTAGTTGCTGAATAGTGGGCATGAGTTATTAGCTTGTGTGGTTTCAAATCCTCTTAAATTTATTAATGTCAAAATAAGCTAACAGAGTAGCAGACAAATTATAATACTAGTTTAAAATGCATTCCTCTGTCAATCTTAAATATAGCATTATCGTTAGCTCGTGATTATGAGCATAACAGAAACAATATTTATTAGGCGTGGCTGATATCTTATTTTTCTTCAGTAATAGCAAAAGATATGCCACAACCACAAATATTCTTGGCTTTGGGATTATGAAACCTAAATCCGCCTCCCATAAGATCCTCAGAATAGTCTAATTTTAGATCTCCAATATATTTCCAAGAATTGGCGTCGACTAATATTGTGATATTTCCAACTTCTAAAACCTGTTCTTGAGATGAAGAGGGAACATGAGTATTCTCTAATCTTAGCTGGTAATACCAACCAGAACAGCCCCCTGGACTAACAGATAGTCGCAAAAAACTGTTCGTTGTTTCTTTATTTAGTTGGATTCGCTGTATTTCTTTGACTGCGGATGGACTAATATCAACCATGAAAATGCTTTGCTTATAACGCCTTAATCTTTAAACTATGCTACAGCAAAACACTTTCACCGCTTTAATTTACGTAGCTTTAGTTAAAAAAATCTTTAATTTTAGTTAAAATTATCTATGAGGCAAAATTAAAGATTTACTATTGACGAGCATAATCATCACTAAAACGAATAATGTCATCTTCGCCTAGATATTGACCATTCTGAACTTCGATTAAAACTAGCTTGATTACGCCAGGATTTTCTAATCGATGAGTAGTACATTGAGGTACGTATGTGGATTGATTGCTACCTAAAATCATTTCTTGATCGCCACAGCTAACTTTTGCCGTACCAGAAACTACAATCCAATGTTCACTTCTATGATGGTGCATTTGTAGGCTTAAGCGATGACCAGGATTAACTTCTATTCTTTTGATCTTATATCCCGATCCTTCCTCTAAAGTGGTAAAAGAACCCCAGGGACGAATTTCTGTGGCAGTAATTCCCAATGAACTTTGAGGACTTGCGATCGCTTTAGCTTGCTTATTTAAGTGGGACTTAATTTCAGTTGATTGAGGCATAATAACTAATTTTGGTGACAACAGTAGTATAGATATAGACTTAAATTTAAGCGAGAAATCAAACTAACTTGCCTGCTTTTTTTCTAAGCTTGCTTGGTTGAGCTGATCATAAAGATAACAAACATTAATTAAAATCTTAGTAAATTATTGAAGCTACTAAAGTATCTACACCGAATCTTTATACAGCCCAACGAAAAAAATGGGAAAACTATCAGTGAGCTTTAATTGAAATTTATATTTATAATTGATGACTGCCTTGGCACGAAATTTCTTGCTTTTCCTGCCGATAACAATTAAATATTATGTTCGGGTTGATTGGAAACTATTGAAAAAGAATGCTAGTACTAGTCAACTCGAAACTAAACAGCAGATTGAATTTTAGGTAATTTGTTATGGGCGCACATCCTTATTGGTACTTTGCTAAATATGAAATTGATATAGAAACTACGTTACAAGCACTACGTCAGCGAGAGTTTTCAGCAGGTCGTTACAATCCAGTACTTTCTTTTATTGATTTTCCAATTACTGCTGACTCGCTTTCTCCTGGAGCAAATCATTTATCTATCGAAGAAGCATTGGAAGCTAGCAAAGCTGATGGTACAAGATCTATTCTTGATATATCAGAGATTGCTAAAATCACCTATGAAGAAGCATCGAATTTGTTAGAACAAGTAGAGCTTTACTGCACTTCTTTTCCACTATCAAACGATAAATTAGTCGATTTGTTTCGTACATATAAGCCGACTCATGAAATAGTAGAAAAAGTAATTGTTTTGGAAGAGGAAAATGAAGAAACTGCGGATGAGTTTTGGGAAGGTATCGATCGCGGAACAGCTAGGCATATAGTTGTTTATGACAACGACGAACCCATTGAAGTTTTTTTTGTTGGCTATTCATTTGATTAACTTAATAAAAGATATCGGTGTAAAACTATGACACAGGCAATTGAGAAAAAGACTTTCACATCAGAAGAGTATTTTGAATTTGAGCTAAATTCAGAAGAACGTCATGAATATGTCAATGGAGAAATTAGGTTAATGACAGGAGGAACGCCCAATCATAACGATATTGCAGGAAATTTATATATTCTTTTAAAGCAGGCACTCAGACAAAAACCTTATCGGGTTTTTAATTTGGATCAGCGACTTTGGCTTCCGGAACGCAATACATATACCTATCCCGATATCATGGTCTTGGAACAACCGATTCAGCTACAGGAAAGACGCACCGATACAGTAATGAATCCCTGTTTGATTGCAGAAGTATTATCAAAATCAACTAAAGATTACGATCGCAGTGAGAAATTTATTGCTTATCGTACTATTGAGACTTTCCGAGAATATATTTTGATTGACCAATATCGGATTTATGTCGAACATTACGTTAAAACCGCTGCTAATCAATGGTTGCTATCTGAATACACAGATCCTCAAGTGACGTTGACTCTAAATTCGGTAGATATACAGCTTAAGATTGCCGATTTGTATGAAAATATTGAGTTTGCTGAGGTTTAATTACTTTAGTTCTTTTTTACTAATTGACTAGGAACTAAAGATTAGAGATGCGCCTAGCGTAGCCATGCCGTAGGCTGATCGCATTGCTGCTGAGCTTTGGGCAAAGAAAAATCTGAACTAAAATTACTTGATATTTAATTGCTTTAAGGATATTATCCTACAATTTTTAGTAATTTCCGTGCTTTGTGTAACCAAATATTATTAAAATTTAAGTATTAATCGCTAGTGTTAGATTATCTGAAATATCCTGATAATTAATTTAGCTACTTAATTTCAATGACTCAATTATCAAAAGCTAGTTTGTAAAATTTTATACCGATAAAGTAGGATATCCATTTGTATTCTGTGAATAACTAAACGTGCATCATTTTGTCAGTATTTAATCAATTTTTATATCCTTAGCTTTAAAAAACAAAATAGAAATAGCCATCAACTGTTTAAAAGCTATCTAAAATAATCTATTACATTTGTATGAACAAGCAAGAAATGGAATCAAAAAAAGCAATAGGTAATAATGTGCATCAATCTCAACTATCTGATAAGTTAACAAACAAACCTTTTCAGGGTCAAGGTTGGTTAGTAGAAGAAAGAGATGCTTGCGGTGTGGGGTTTATTGCTTACCAAGATGGTCGGCAAAGTAATAAGCTAGTACAGCAGGCTCTTAAAGCTTTAGGATGTATGGAGCATCGCGGAGGATGCAGTGCCGATCGCGATTCTGGAGACGGTGCAGGTGTTATGACTTCATTGCCTCTCAAGATTTTTGCTGCTTGGTTTGCAAATAATAATATTTCTCAGCCACCAGAAGAAGCTTGGGGCGTGGGAATGGTGTTTTTACCTCAAGATAAAAGTCAAGCTGCAGAATCAAAAAAGTTTATCGAAGAAACAGTAAAACTGGAGAATCTAACGGTATTAGGTTGGCGAAAAGTTCCAGTTCATCCCGAAGTATTGGGGGAACAGGCAAGAGCCTATCAGCCTGATATTGAGCAAATTATTGTTAGTTCGCCAGACAATCTAACGGGGGATGATTTAGAGCGCAAACTTTATATAGCGCGATCGCGTGTGGGCAAAAGACTATCGGATGATTTTTATATCTGCTCTTTTTCCTGTCGTACCGTTGTTTACAAAGGTATGGTGCGATCAGTAATTTTAGGTGAATTTTACCAAGATTTAGCCAACCCAGATTACGAAAGTACCTTTGCTGTTTATCATCGTCGCTTTAGTACGAATACAATGCCTAAATGGCCCTTTGCTCAACCAATGCGGATGTTGGGTCACAATGGCGAAATAAACACTCTCTTGGGCAATATCAACTGGATGTCTAATCGGGAGAAAGAACTAGTTTCTAACTATAGCGACGCATCTTTGCCTGGTTGGACTCAAAATGAGATCGAAGGATTAACGCCTATTGTTAACAATGATAATAGTGACTCCTATAATCTAGATAGTGTGATGGAATTATTGGTGCGAACTGGTCGCAGCATTCCTGAAGCAACCATGATTCTAGTTCCAGAGGCCTATAAAAATCAACCATCCCTCAAAGAATATCCCGAAATAGTTGATTTTTACGAATACCACAGTGGACAACAAGAGCCTTGGGATGGCCCTGCACTATTAGTCTTTAGTGATGGTAAAACCGTGGGTGCAGCTCTAGATCGCAATGGTTTGCGTCCTGCTCGCTATTGCATTACTAAAGATGGTTATGTAGTTGTGGGTTCAGAGACAGGCGTTGTAGATTTGCCCGATGAGGAGATAGTTGAAAAAGGCAGATTAGGCCCTGGTCAAACTATTGTGGTCGATCTGCAAACAAAAGAAATATTGCGCAATTGGCAGGTAAAAAATCGTGTTGCCAAAGCAAATCCTTATGGAGAGTGGATACAACAGCATCGCCAGTCTATTAAACCGCAAAACTTTGGGACTGAAAACCTAATAACTGCCTCAGAACTATTACAACGACAAACTGCATTTGGCTATACCGCCGAAGATCTGGAATTAATTATTCAATCAATGGCAATCAACGGTAAAGAGCCAACTTTTTGTATGGGGGATGATATCCCTTTGGCGGTACTTTCAGATAAGCCAAGGCTACTCTACGATTACTTTAAACAAAGATTTGCTCAGGTGACCAATCCAGCGATTGATCCTTTGCGAGAAAGCTTGGTTATGTCCTTGTCGATGCAGCTTGGAGGCAAAGGAAATCTGCTCAACTTAAAACCTGAAGATGCCAGATTGCTGAAGTTGGAATCTCCTGTGCTAAACGATGAAGAGTTAGCCAGTATCAAGGCTTCGGGCTTTAAAACTCAAGAACTATCTACACTGTATAAAATCTCGACTGGACCTAATGGATTAAAAGAGGCAGTAAACCAACTTTGTCAATATGCCACTGCTGCGGTGCAGGCTGGAGTGGAAATAATTGTTTTAAGCGATCGCTCTAAGACACAAAGCATTGGCACAGAATATAGCTATATTCCTCCTTTACTGGCTGTAGGCGCAGTGCATCATCACTTAATTCGTCAAGGATTGCGTTTAAGAACCTCTTTAATAGCAGATACTGCACAATGTTGGAGTACCCATCACTTTGCTTGCTTGATTGGTTATGGTGCTTCAGCAATCTGTCCTTACCTAGCTTTAGAGAGCGTGCGTCAATGGTGTAATGATCCTAAGACTCAAAAATTAATGCAAAATGAGCGGATTGAATATGTCAGTTTGGACAAAGCTCAGAAGAACTATCGCCAGTCTATTGAAGCGGGGTTACTCAAAATTCTTTCTAAAATGGGAATTTCATTGCTGTCTTCTTATCACGGAGCGCAAATATTTGAAGCTTTGGGCTTGGGGGTAGATTTAGTTGACTTAGCTTTTGCTGGTACAACTTCTCGGTTAGGAGGTCTAACCGTTGCAGAATTGGCTCATGAGGTCGTTGCATTCCACCATAAAGCTTTTCCAGAAATTCATGGTAAAAAGTTAGAGAACTACGGCTTCGTTAAGTACAAAAAAGGTGGAGAATATCACATGAACTCCCCTGAAATGTCCAAGGCATTGCATCAAGCTGTAGCCAGTAGAGATTATGACCACTACGAGCTTTATAAAAAATATCTTCATGGACGACCAGCAACGGCATTACGGGATTTACTAGACTTCAAACCAGACCGTGAATCTATTCCGATTGAAGAAGTCGAATCAGTAGGAAGTATCGTCAAACGCTTTTGTACAGGGGGGATGTCTCTTGGTTCTCTGTCACGGGAAGCTCATGAAACCCTAGCCGTGGCAATGAATCGCATTGGCGGAAAGTCTAATTCAGGAGAAGGAGGAGAAGATTCTGTTCGCTTTAAAGTTTTAAATGATGTAAGCGAGGGCAAGTCTGCTACTTTACCTCATCTTAATGGCTTACAAAATGGTGATACTGCAAGCTCTGCAATCAAACAGGTCGCATCAGGTCGTTTTGGAGTTACTCCTGAATATTTAATGAGTGCTAAACAACTGGAAATCAAGCTAGCTCAGGGGGCAAAACCAGGGGAAGGTGGACAGTTACCAGGGAAAAAAGTCAGCCCTTATATTGCTTCTTTGCGTCGTTCTAAACCTGGAGTAACTTTGATTTCTCCTCCACCACACCATGATATTTATTCCATTGAAGATTTAGCACAGCTAATTTTTGATCTGCATCAAATTAATCCCAAAGCTAAAGTTTCCGTTAAGTTAGTGGCAGAAATTGGGATTGGTACAATTGCCGCCGGGGTAGCTAAAGCTAATTCTGATGTGATTCAAATTTCAGGACATGATGGAGGTACTGGAGCATCACCTCTTAGCTCGATTAAACACGCAGGAGTATCCTGGGAATTAGGTCTAACTGAGGTACACCGAGTATTGCTACAGAATCAACTGCGCGATCGCGTTTTACTACGGGCTGATGGTGGCTTAAGAACTGGCTGGGATGTAATTATGGCTGCGCTAATGGGAGCAGAAGAATATGGCTTTGGTTCAATTGCGATGATTGCCGAAGGCTGTATCATGGCAAGAGTTTGTCATATGAACACCTGTCCTGTAGGGGTGGCAACACAGCAGCAGCATTTAAGAGATCGCTTTAAAGGCGTACCCGAAAACGTGGTTAACTTCTTTTACTTTGTGGCTGAAGAAGTAAGACAGTTGTTAGCAAAATTAGGCTACCGCAATTTAGAAGAAATTATTGGGCGTACTGATTTACTAGTTCAAAACTCTGAAGTTGAGATCGCTAAAACCAATGGTTTAGACTTAAGCTGTTTAATTGATTTACCAAATGTTAAAGCTGATCGTAGCTGGCTACAGCACGATGATGTTCATACCAATGGCAAAGTGTTAGATGAGGAAATCTTAGCCGATGATAGAGTGGCTGAGGCGATCGCCAATCAAGGTCAGGTTACTAAAGACGTAACTATCATCAACACCGACCGTAGCGTAGGCGGGAGAATATCAGGTGCGATCGCCTCAAAATATGGCAACAGCGGTTTTGAGGGAGAAATCACCTTAATATTCAAAGGTTCTGCTGGTCAAAGCTTTGGAGCATTTAATTTACCAGGAATGAAGATGATTATTTCTGGTGAAGCTAACGACTATGTTGGCAAGGGAATGCACGGGGGTGAGATTATTATTGCTCCCCATACTAAATCTACCTACGATGCCGCCACCAACGTAATTGTGGGTAATACCTGTCTTTATGGGGCAACTGGGGGCGCATTGTATGCCAATGGGCGTGCTGGAGAAAGATTTGCGGTACGCAATTCCCTAGCTAAAGCAGTCATTGAAGGGGCTGGCGATCACTGTTGCGAATACATGACAGGCGGTTTAGTAGTGGTCTTAGGTGAAGTAGGGCGCAACGTCGGTGCGGGTATGACTGGTGGATTAGGTTATTTCTTGGATGAAAATAACCTCTTTCCTGATAAAGTTAATCCCGAAATTGTCAAAATTCAAAGAGTTAATTCTCCCGCAGGAGAAAAACAACTAAAAGAAATGATTCAAAAGCACGTTGAAAAAACTGGTAGCCCCAAAGGAAAAACTATTCTAGCTGATTGGGACAATTATTTAGGTCAATTTTGGCAGGTAGTTCCTCCATCAGAAGTAGATAGTTTAGAAACAGGTGCAACAGAAACTAAGACTTTGACCTCTGTATAGTCTACATTGATCGTTAAATACCTTACGTTTCTAATAGTTAAGGGCGATCGCAGTTTAACTGACAATCGCCCTTTTTGGTGTTTTGCTCACACGCCGACTTGTAGTAAACAATTGTTTGATTTTAGCTTTTAGCTTGAAAACTTTTAACAATCCTGCTACAAGTTAAAACATAAAACTTAAGCGTATTTTCAGGACAATATCTTCAGCGTAGTTTACTTTTTAAATATCATTGTTAAATTAGTAGTTTATTTTTATGACGAATCCATCTCCTCAAGATCCGCAAAACCCGATTCCAGAACGCAGAAGGAGACCTGCCTCTGGTGTAACTTTTGATGAAATGATCGGCATAATTGTTGCCTTCACAACTATTGGAGCAATATTATTTTGGTCGCTAAGCGGAAAAAAAGGCGGTCTTGCCAATTTTGGTGGTTTAGGCGGAGGTAATAGCTTACTTTCTAACTCTAATACCACGTCAACTGGTTTTGGTTTAAACAATGGAGTTATTGGTAACTCAAAATCCGATATTAACGCTAGCATGACCAAATCTGATGAGCGAGAAATAATTAATAAATTGCGTCAGTCAGAATCACCTGTTGCTTTTGTTCCTCCATCCCAAGAACTTAATTTACCACCTAAAGTCAAAAAGCAATCTTATCAGCTTGATTCTGGAGCAAAGCTAGTTCCTTTAGCTGGACTTGCTGTCCCTGCCCTTATAACCAAACCCAATCAAAATAAAAACAATATTACTACTCAAGCTCCTGCTAAGAAAAAGCCCCAGGCACCTGCTTTCATTGAAACTCCTGCCAAGAAAAAGCCCCAGGCAATCGTTCCCATTGGAATGCCTAAAGATATTACTAATAAAGATTGGATTTATCCGTTTGTAAAGCAGATGAGTGATAATGGGTTAGCCAGCACCTTGATAGGCGATAAAAACTTTGAACCAAATAAGCTGATTACTAGAGCTAGTATGGCTACTTTAATTAGCCGAGCTTTTGATATGCAGCCCAAAAATGAAAAGATTAAAAAATTTAAAGATGTAACCAATAAAAATGAGATTGCAGCTGATATCGATCAAGCAGTACGCACTGGCTTTATGCAGGGCTATTCTGACGATGAGTTTCGTCCTTTAGAAAATATTCCTCGCTATCAGGTATTAGTTGCTCTGGCAACAGGATTGGGTCTAAAATCATCTCAAAATGCCGACCAAGCTCTCCAAAAGCTTGATGGTAATGCAAATCTACCCGATTGGGCAAGAGAACAGGTAGCTGCTGCTTATGAGGCAAACTTAATTGTTAATCGTCCTAGTTTTGGGAAAAACTCTCTCATGCCCAACAAACCAGCAACCCGCGGTGAGGTCGCAGCTATGATTCACCAAGCTTTAGTCCAAGAAGGGAAACTCAAACCTTTGGAGTCTGAATATATTCTTAAACCGTAAAATTTATTTTAAGAGCGATCGCATCTTTACTTCAGAACTCTATTTTCAAGCTATAGCTAGTAGTTATATCTGAGCCATGATCATAGTTCTGCCAACTGATAACCATAGCCCCTGGATTAATCTATGGGGTTTTTTATTGTTTTATCCTTAAATACTTATGTCTGCTCCTCCGATTCAATGGTATCCAGGTCATATTGCCAAAGCCGAAAGACAACTAAAAGAACAGCTAAAGAAAGTTGATGTAGTCTTAGAAATACTAGATGCCAGAATTCCTTTGGCTTCTCATCATCCTCAAATCGATAGCTGGATCGGCAATAAACCGCGAATTGTAGTTTTAAATCGCCTAGACATGATTCCTGAATCAGCACAACAGGATTGGACAAGATGGTTTCAAGCACAGGAAAAACAACCATTTTTTACTAATGCCAAGCAGGGAAAGGGGATCGAAGCCATTAAAAGTGCTGCTCAAAAAGCAGGTGTGGCAACAAATCAACGACGACGCGATCGCGGTATGCGTCCTCGTCCTGTGCGCGCGGTGGTAATTGGCTTTCCCAACGTGGGTAAGTCTGCTTTGATTAACCGTTTGGTTGGTCAAAAAATTGTTGTTAGCGAGCGTCGTGCAGGGGTAACGCGCCAGTTACGCTGGGTAAAAATTTCTGATGAAATTGAACTATTAGATGCCCCTGGAGTAATTCCCTGGCGATTAGAAAATCAGCAGGATGCGATAAAACTGGCTATTTGTGAAGATATTGGTGAAGCTTCCTATGATAATCAAGTTGTAGCAGCAGCAGCAGTAGATTTACTCTTAAACTTAGGCTGGGAAAAAGCATTGCAATCCCGCTTCAATTTTGAGCCTACAGGAATGACAGGAGAAGCTTTTATTCAGTCGGTGAGCGATCGCTCTTTTAAGGGAGACAAAGAAAGAGTCGCCCGCCAAATACTACATGATTTTCGTACAGGTAACATGGGACAGATTTCCTTGGAGTTACCTCCTGCGTAATTGTAAGGGAGATAGGTAAAGAATGAAGTATCGACGGTTGTTTTTGTTAGTGTTGCTGATATTTTGGCTAAAGTTTACAACCGTGGCAGATGCTGCGATATGTGGCGATCGCAATGGGCATCAGGTATGTATCCTTAAGCTAAAGCGTAGTGCTAAAAACTACTGGGAATATCGAGCCAAGGTTAGTATTGACGGACAAAAGCAAATAGACAAAGAAATCTATAACTGTCGCGATCGCACTTTGACTCGTAAAGGTAAATATCCTATTCCTTTCCAAGCTAATAGCCCAGGCGAACTTGTATGTAATCTGTTTCAGAAATAATAAAATAGCAATCAAATAAATTATTTAAGCAAAATGGAAGCAATCGTCGAAGGCATGACTTTTCTCTTGGTGCACGTACATGCGGAAGTGCGCCTTTGTCTAGCGGAGGAAACCTCCGCGGGTTCGCACCGCTATTTCCGTAATTTCTGGTATTTCCTCATTCTTGTAGAAAGAACCTTGGGCTGTAATTACCGATGAACCTGAGTTCGACGTAAAAAATAGACTGGAAACAAGTAACCAGAAGGATTTACGGCTATTTTTAAGTAACTAAGCATTATCAACTTTGTTAGTCTATTGAGAAACCGAGAAGAGAAGATGACGAATACGGTAAAGTTTAA
>JBBSPC010000022.1:0-42553 GCA_038259125.1 Chroococcales cyanobacterium
TCATCTACAAGGACAAAAACTATGACTAATAGGCTTTCAAAGTCTATGCTATTCATGAGGAAAGATATTTAGATGGACAGCTTGATAACTTTCATCTTCTGTCTTTTCCTCCTTTTTTCCTAATTCACACTAGGCGTATAGATATACTATTATGACTATTGGCTCATAGAGATAAAGCTGTTAAAAATCACTCTAAGGTTAAGAAGCAAATTTATAGTTACAAAAACTAAAGTTGTTTACAAGTACTAATAAGCATTGCATTTTTTAACTTAACTTTAAGCTTATCTCTATAGAGATCCACAATAGAATCAATTAAGTATAAGTAGTTTTGGAATAGAAGCAGGACATGAAAGTAACCCAGGAAAGACTTCCTGAAAGTCAATTAGGTTTAAATATAGAAATCGCACCTGAAGCATCTCGCAGTGCCTATGAGAAAATGGTGCAAAACCTTTCCCGTTCCAGCAATATTCCTGGGTTTCGGAAAGGGAAAGTCCCTCGTCAGGTTTTGTTACAAAGAATTGGCAATGAGCGGATCAAAGCTGCTGCTTTAGAAGAATTAATTCAAAAATCTTTACAGGATGCTATTGAACAAGAGTCTATCGAAGCTCTTGGTCAACCAAATTTACGTTCTAATTTTGAAGAATTGTTGGGGCAGTATAATCCTGGAGATACATTTACTTTTTCTATAGCGGTAGATGTACCACCATCTATAGAACTTGCTGATTATGGCAGTTTAAGTGTCAAGGCTGAAGAAATAGTTTATCAGCCAGAAAAAGTAGATGAGTTTATTGAACAACGTCGTGAGCAAAAAGCTGACTTAGTTCCCGTAGAAGATCGTGCAGCCGAAATGGGAGATGTTGCTTTTGTCGATTTTAAGGGAACTTTAACTGCTGAAGGGCAAGAAGGCGAGGAAATTGAAGGTGGTAGTGCTACTAACTTCCAGGTAGAACTAGTAGAAGGCAAGCTGATTCCTGGCATGGTTGAAGGAATTGTGGGCATGAAGCCTGAAGAAACCAAAGAGGTGGCGGTAACTTTTCCTGAAGATTATCCCCAGGAAGATTTGGCAGGTAAACCAGCAGTCTTTAGTATTACTCTAAATGAATTAAAAACTAAAGAATTGCCTGAGTTAGATGATGACTTTGCTCAAGATGTAACTGATGAAGAGTTTGAAACTATCGCTGCTTATCGGGAATCTTTAGAGAAACGGTTTAAAGAGCAAGCGCAAGACCAAACCAATAATAATATAAATGATGCGATCGCCGATGCTTTATTAGAACAGAATACTATAGATTTACCAGAATCTTTAGTTCAAGAAGAAGTAACTAATGTTCTCACTAAAACCCTAATGCAGATGCAGCAGATGGGATTAGACGTTAAACAGCTATTTAATTCTGACAATGTTCCCATGTTACGGGACAATGCTCGCCCTGAAGCTTTGACTAATCTTAAAAAGTCTTTAATAATTAAGGAAATAGCTAAAAAAGAAGGTTTAGAGCCAGATCAAGCAGCAATTGAAGCCAAAATAGCGGAAATTAGACCACAATTGACTGGGCAAGAAGTTGATGAAGACCGTTTAAAGGAAATGGTTACTCAAGACTTGTTGAGTGAAAACACCTTTAAGTGGTTACGGGACAAAGCTCAAGTAGAGCTTGTCCCCGAAGGTTCTTTATCTGATGAAGCGGATACTGATGAAGCGATAGAAACGGCTGAAGTTGAAGTAGTAGAAGATTCTGAATAAGCCGTAAATAAGGAAAATAGGTTCTCAATAACAATTACCTGGGGAAAATAGAAATGTTGATAATTATTCCCTTGCCTTTTGCTTTTATCCTCCCCAGGTAACCTCACCTTAATTGGGCAACTGATCGTAATTTAGTTGAGGCATAATAAATAAAAGAGTTAAATACATCTTTTAGCTGAGCATAGTTGTGCAAGCTTAATTTAAGAACATATTTCATTAGTGAAAAATTTTTGGCAAGAACCTATGCTAGAATCGCTTTCAAATTACGACTTTCGCGTGAATAAAAACAATCCAGAAATCACCTCTTCTCAACCAACTGGTAACGTAGTGCCAATGGTTGTAGAGCAGTCTGGTATTGGCGAACGAGCTTTTGATATCTATTCTCGTCTTTTGCGAGAACGCATTATCTTCTTGGGTACAGCTATCGATGACAAGGTAGCCGATTCGGTTGTAGCTCAGTTATTGTATCTAGAGGCCGAAGATCCTGAAAAGGATATTCAAATTTATATCAATTCTCCTGGTGGTTCAGTCTATTCTGGACTGGCAATATACGACACTATGCAGCAAATTCAGCCAGATGTTGTAACAATTTGTTATGGAATTGCTGCCAGTATGGGTGCTTTTTTACTATCTGGTGGTACAAAAGGAAAGCGTATGGCTTTGCCTAGTTCGCGAATTATGATTCATCAACCTTTAGGAGGCGCGCAAGGGCAAGCATCAGATATCGAAATCCAGGCAAAAGAAATTCTTTATATCAAACAAAGACTTAATGAATTGATTGCAGGACATACTAATCAACCTTTTGATAAAATAGCTGCCGATACAGAAAGAGATTTTTATATGTCTTCAGAGGACGCTGTGGAATATGGCTTAATTGATAAAGTCATTATCAAGCCAGAAGTATTAAGCTCACCCACCTAAATTTGCCCTATAAAGTACGAGGTATATATGTCTAAATACGACTCTCATCTAAAATGTTCATTTTGCGGAAAATCACAAGAACAAGTCAGAAAATTAATTGCAGGACCTGGGGTTTATATTTGTGATGAATGTGTTGAACTATGTAACGAAATTTTAGATGAGGAGTTGATTGAAGAAGGTGCTGTAGTATCTTCTGCTGCTGTATCTGGAAATCCTGAAGCTAAAGCGTCCAAAAAGAAAAAGTCTAAATCGGGTGGCATTTCTTTTGGAGACATTCCCAAGCCAATTGATATAAAAAGCTGTTTAGACGAACACGTAATTGGTCAGGAAGAAGCAAAAAAGGTTCTTTCTGTTGGGGTATATAATCATTACAAACGTCTCAGCTTGGCTAATAAGGCAAAGGATGCTGATGACCCCGTAGAGCTACAAAAATCTAATGTTCTCTTAATTGGTCCAACTGGCTGTGGCAAAACTCTTTTGGCACAAACTCTGGCTAAAGTTTTACAAGTACCTTTTGCTGTTGCCGATGCCACTACTCTTACAGAAGCGGGATATGTGGGAGAAGATGTGGAAAATATTCTACTTCGTTTGTTACAGGTAGCTGACTTAGATGTAGAAGAGGCGCAGCGAGGCATTATTTATATTGACGAAATTGATAAAATAGCTCGTAAAAGCGAGAATGCTTCGATTACCCGCGATGTTTCAGGCGAAGGGGTACAGCAAGCATTACTTAAAATGTTAGAAGGGACAGTAGCTAATGTACCACCTCAAGGCGGTCGTAAGCATCCGTATCAAGACTGTATTCAAATTGATACCAAGAATATTTTGTTTATTTGTGGTGGTGCGTTTGTTGGCTTGGATAAGGTAGTAGAACGTCGTCTGGGTAAAAAGTCAATGGGCTTTATCCAGAAGGGAGAAAACCCTCCTTCAAAGGAAAAACGTAGTGCCGACGTATTACAAAAGTTGGAGTTAGACGACTTAGTTAAGTTCGGCATGATTCCTGAGTTTGTGGGTAGAATTCCCGTTACCGCAGCGTTAGAGCCTTTAGATGAAGCTACGTTAGTACAGATATTGACTAAGCCGAAAAACGCTATTGTCAAACAGTATAAAAAGCTATTGGGAATGGATAATATTGAGCTTGAGTTTACCGACGGTGCAATTAAAGCATTAGCCAAAGAGGCTTATCGTCGTAAAACTGGTGCGAGAGCTTTACGGGGTATCGTTGAAGAACTGATGCTAGATATGATGTACGAAATCCCCTCTCGTGAAGATTTGAGTAAATGCGTTATTACCGAAGAAATGGTAGAAAAACGCTCTACTGCTGAGTTGATTATCCATCCAACTTCTTATCGCAAGCCTGAATCGGCATAGCTAGAGCAAATAAGATCAAGTTTAATTTTTAAAAGCGATCGCCACTAAAATAATTCTAGCAGGCGATCGCCTTTTTCAACAAGACGCGAGAGAACTCTCAGTCTTCGGCTTTGCCAAGGCTGAGTTGAATTGAGTCAATAAATGCTAACATCTTTGACCGTGACGAGGCAGCTTCAAAAAACATCAGAGCCAGAAGGTATCAGAATTCTAAAGACGGATGGAATAGCCGTCTCCGCTAGTGGAGGGAGCGTAAGCCAAGACCGAGGACGAAAGCCCAAGGTAATGCAGCACCCAGCGAAGCTAGAAACTCAGTCCTCGCCTCAAGGCAGGACTGGGTAGTTCATTGAATAAAACCAATAGACTTGTTGCGAAATAGTGAATAATAGATAAAGAAACAATGATAACAGCCATGTAAGTACCCAGGCAAAATTAATTACATAGCGATCGCCAAAATGCTGCAAAATATGTTCAACATACTGAGTCAAATGTTTTCAGCTTGTGTAAGCTTGGGTTTCGATCCATTCATTGAAAGAGTCTGGCAATATATAAATATCGTTGGCGATCGCTTTTATTTATAAATTTAGATGATGTTAAAGACAAAGTTGCTCAAATCTTCAATTTTTTAAGACAAGATATTATTATTTCTTTAGCTGGCTGGGATTGTTTTCAAACTGCTTTATCTCTCTAGTCACTTTTGCAAATTGGTATCAACTTTGTACTTATCAGTGTAATTAATTTTGCATTACTACTTAGATGCAATTTGGTATTTCATTCACCATTACAATGCATCCTTACCTCTTTAGGACTACCAATATTTCCTCTCAACTGGACTCAAAACCCGCATCCAGCTGCTAATTGTTGACCACATTATTTATAGCTAATCCCAAGATTGGAGCTTTACAAAGTTTTAATTGATTCAAAGCTTCATTTAGTTCAACAGCGTGTATTTTACCTACACCAGTGACTATCACAATTCCATCTGTGTGACCTGCAAGTAAGTTAACATCAGCAAATCCAAGTATAGCGCAGAGATCGTAAATAATTATGTCAAAATTAGTTTCTAATTTCTTCATTAAAAGATGCATTTTTGCTGATGCCAATAAACGACTAGGATCCTGTTTAATAGGGTCTGATTCGGAAAATAATTGTGTAAATTCACTTTTGAAGCCAGAAGTAATTATAAACAGGTTATTTTCTAAAGGTAATTGCTTGATATTGATATGATCTGAGCTCAAATTAAAATTGTCCTGACTTAAAATATTGCTTAAGCCTATTTCTGATTCTAAACCTAAATATTTAGTTAAATGATCGTTACTGCGCAAATCCGTATCAACTATCAAAGTCTTTTTACCCATTGAAGCACATGCTCTAGCAAGATTGAGAGCAACAATAGATTTTCCTTCTCCAGGAATTGCAGATGTAATCACAAGAGACTGAATTTTGATATCAGAATTTAACGAATTAATATTGAAATTTAGAAGGCCTAAGTTCGCAGCGAAAGATCTAAATGCTTCTATTGAAAAAGAAGCTGGATCTGAGATTGACTGTTGTTGCCTTTTCAAAAGTGATTTTTGCTGAGGTAATTGTCTCAATCCTGGTTTATAATTTGTCTGCTCTATTAATGATAGTGTTTTATTAGGGGTGTAGGGGATTGTACCCAAAACAGGCAGATTAGTAATTTTTTCCACTTCAGTTGAGGTATAAATAACATTTTCATGTTTATCTAAAATCAAAGCTATTCCTGTTCCTACTAGCAATCCCAGCGTAAAACCTAGCAATGTAAAATTAAGAACACCAATATTCTTAGTCTGAGGTTCAGCAGCTGGAGTTAAGAGTTGCCATGGTGCTTCTTGCTGAGCAGCTTCAATTGAAAGAGCATCTTTTTGTACGGTAAATTCATTTAATTTATTATTAGCTCGATTCAGTCTTTGCAATAGATTATTATAATCACTTGAAACTGTCGACCAACTAGAGAGTTGCCACTTCAAATTAGCTGTTTCTATAGCTATGCTCTTTTGCCTGCTTTCTAAAGCTTTTATTTCGCTATTTAATTGTTTGAGAATTTCTTCTCCTGCTTTAGCCAATAAAGAAATAACTTGTTGCTTTTCTTGTTCTAAAGTTTGTATTTCTATACTGTTAGATGAAAAAACAGCGGATTTACGAGCAATTTTAACATCTGTCTCTCGCAACTGGTTTAGTAACTCCAAATATTGGGGAGTAGCAAATTTAACAGCAACATCGGATTCAGCAGGTTGCGTTTTTAATTCCTGTTCCAGCTTTTGAGCCATAAATTTTAACTCTGGAAGCCTAGACTTAATTTGCTCATCCTCTTGTGTTAAATTTTTAGACCGAAGCGCCAGAGGTTCGAGAGAAAGATCTGGTTTGATGAAATTATTTTTATTTCTTAACGTCTTTATTTGTTCTTCTATATCTTTAACTTCTTCACGAGCTATTATTATTTGCCGATCTAAGAAAGCAATTCCCCGTTTAACACCTAACAAACGCTTTTCTGCACTATACTCAATATATGTATTAGTTAGTGCCTCAATTACCATAGAAACTTTTTCTTTATCAGGATTTTCATATTGAACTTGCAAAATGTTTTGACTGTTTTTACTTTCTTGGCTGTCACTGATTATATTTATTGTTAAATTATTTGCTATTTCTTGATAATTTGCTTTAGCATATTTGCCTTTAAGAGATTCAACAGTACGCGAAATTAATCTAGGACTCTTCAAAATTTTAAGCTGTATATCATTAAAATCTACCGAAGTAATTTCTTCCCTAGTTTCTCTGGACTCTTCATTAGTAGAAGTTACCTTGGTTTCGATATTTAATGGCTCCAATAATTCAAAGCTAGCAGTATAGACAGGAGGTGTAAGTAAAACTTTGAAAAAAGCTAAACAAGTCATAAAAACAGTGAAACCTGTAATTAATGGAAGTCTTCTTAATATAATGTTCTTAGTTTGACTTAAATTCAATCCTCCTTCTAAATTTTCAACTTCGGGAGAATTATTTAGGCTATAAAATTTCTGTTCCTCTGAATGTTGATTCATAATTCTTTAAATTGTTTTTTTTATATACTATACATAGGACAAATGTAGGAAAATTTGAGTCAAATGCTATCTTCAATAATACTGTAAATAATATATTCTTAATTATTATTAATTCTCAATCTTGCCTTATTTAATATACAAGGATTAGATAAAAATAAAATCGTGCTATTTAAATTACCTCAATAGTTTTAGTACTTTTTGACTACGAACCAAACTTTTTAAAGTTTGGTTTTAATTTAGAGTATTGATTCTCATACCTTAGAAAAGCAAAAAAGTAGAACAAAATGCTTATTAGAAATAGATCGATATCTTGGGTTTTCATAAAAATCGTCTTGAATATTTAATATTGTATATAGTCATACAAGTAATACGTCAGTAATAAAAATAATAACATTTATCTGTAAAGTTTGAACGGGAAGCAAGCAAAAACTATAGTAGAAGAGTACTAAAAATATAAATCCGACGGAACTAGTCAAAATTTCTGATAATTTCGAGAAAGCTAAAAAAGCCTTAACTATAATCTTAAGTTTCCACCCCGCGATTTATAGATAATCTTCATTGTTACGAAAAAATACATTCTGTATTGCAAAACTGGACAAAATCATTTACAGTTTAGGGCAAACTTCTTTTACACAAACTCAAGGAGATTCATTACCTTCTGCACGTCATGCCTTACAACTAGCTGCGGGGGGTACCCCTTGCTGCCTTCAAAGGCGAAGCTCGGTAAATAAATCAGTACTAAAACCATAAAAATAGCAGTTTTAAAAAACCAAATAAAATACAAAGTTAATGATACCCAAAAAAGAGTTACTTAACGTGCCCATCACTTGCCTACCATTTGACGAGCAGATTATGCTGATGTTACGCTGGGCAAAAATGAGATGTAGTAAAGTTGTCTGTTTGGCTAATGTTCATATGCTGATGGAAGCCTATTGGCATACATCATTTAAAAATATTTTATATAAAGCCGATTTAGTTACTCCTGACGGAAAGCCTTTAGTGATGATGTTACGTAGTTTAGGAGTCCATAACCAAAATCAAGTG
The DNA here is from genome assembly GCA_038259125.1 of Chroococcales cyanobacterium. GTDB lineage: Bacteria > Cyanobacteriota > Cyanobacteriia > Cyanobacteriales > Xenococcaceae > Waterburya. Next base: position 8,131 of record JBBSPC010000022.1, read on the forward strand.
TCGGGAATGGATGTTTTTCTCAATTTGTGTAATTTAGCTGAAAGTACGAACGTTTCAATTTATTTTTTAGGTTCTACTAATGAAATATTGGAAAAGATCAGACACAAGATAGAACAAGAATATCCAATTCTAAAAATCGCGGGGATGAAAGCAATTCCTTATCTTTCCATTGAAGAAATTCGTTCCCAGCAAGATGCCGAATTGATTGAAGAAATCAACCAAAGCCAAGCGGGAATAGTATTTATATGTCTGGGATGCCCCAAACAAGAAATTTGGATGTCTCAGTATCAAGGTTTAATCAATGGAGTGATGATTGGCGTAGGTGCTGTTTTTTCAATGTATATTGGAATCAATCCTCGCGCTCCTCATTGGATTCAAAGAGCAGGCTTAGAATGGTTGTATCGTTTATGGCAGGAACCAAAACGTCTTTGGAGTCGATATGGAACGACGATTCCACCTTTTCTGTATTTAGCTATTAAACAGCTATTAACTCCCTATAAAGAAAAACTGCAGCAACCTCGTCAAAGTTTGTCGGATGGCAATATGCTTTTAGATATAGATAAACTAGACAATTCACCTAATAAAATTGGCGAAATTTTGATAAGACAAGGTTTAATTTCCAGAGATTGTTTGGAGGACTTACTACAAGAACAACAATCTTCTAATTTTAAACTGGGTGAAATTTTGATTCGTAAAAATATGATTTCATTACCTCAGCTTAGATATTATTTGAGAAACCAAAATATTAAGCTGGGTGAAGTTTTACTAGAACGTAAATTGATTAGAAAGAACAAAATGGAGCAAGTTTTGCTGCTTCAAAAATCCAGAAAAACCAAAAAAATGGGGGAAATTTTAACCGATCTTAAAGTTTTATCTAACGAGCAAGTCAAATCTGCCATTCTCGAACAATATTGTCGACGTAAAGGACTGTGGCTAAACCAAAAAAATTCAGAACAGTATTCTGCCGAAAACTATTATGAACTAGTAAAATTATAAGTTTTTACAGTCAGTAAAAACTTATAATTGCAGTTAGTAAAAAGGTATCTATATTAAATCGATAGAATTATACATGGCAATTAACAGTGATGTCTTATTAGGTAATGACGTCAATATTTTCCATCCGAACTTAGTTAATCTTTACGGATGCGTAATTGGAGACAATAGCAAAATTGGTACTTTTGTGGAAATTCAAAAAAACGTCTCTGTAGGAAAGCGATGTAAGATTTCCTCTCATAGTTTTTTGTGTTAAGGCGTAATTGTTGAAAATGAAGTGTTTATCGGTCACGGCGTAATGTTTACTTACGATATTTATCCGCGCGCAACTAACGAAGACGGCAGCTTAAAGACCGATGCTGATTGGGATGTAGTAAAAACTACAATAAAAAAAGGTGCTTCTATTGGCAGCAATGCTACTATCCTTCCAGGAATTACTGTCGGTAAACAAGCAATAGTTGAAGCAGGCGCAGTTGTTATCAATAATATTTTGGACTACACTATTGTTGTTGGAGTTCCAGCTCGTGTAATTGGAGATGTTCGGGCTGACAACTCAAAGCAAGCAACAGATGTTTCTGGATAGTACGCTTCAAAGCCGAGTCGCTAGTAAAAATTAATTAAAAGTTACACTCCAAAAATTAAACCTTAGTTACAAAAAAGACTATTTTTATAATTATTCAACATCAAAAATTTATATATTAAGCTTTTTTATCAATGTATAATCATGTATAAATTAGATAAAATTTTTTGTAATAAAGGCAATATATTTTTTCAAATTTCATTTAACTAATTAGAGAGTGATTAATATGTGCGATATTAAACGAAAAGGCTTGTTTTTAGCCGATTCACAAGACGAAAATGATGTTGATTTATCTTTATGGGTCAAAAATTTAATAGTTTTTTGAAGAACTACTACAGTTCATGAACATCTTCTAAAAAAGGCTTCCCGCTCATAACAAACTAAATGTCAGATTTAATTAAACTAAACAAATTTTAAAAACTACAGAATGAAAATATTATTAACTGGTACCGAAGGCTATCTTGGCTCTCTATTGGCACCACTTTTAATTCAGCAAGGGCATGAAATCTTAGCGGTAGACACGGGCTTCTATAAAGTTGGTTGGTTATATAATGGATGTGAACTAACAGCTAAAACTCTCAATAAAGATATTCGACACATTACTCTTGAAGATCTTCAAGGAGTTGGAGCAATCATACACCTAGCAGAGCTTTCTAATGATCCTACGGGACAGCTATCTCCCAATATTACCTATGATATTAATCACAAAGGTTCAGTTTCTTTAGCTAAATTAGCCAAAGCTGCAGGTGTACAACGCTTTATTTATACTTCATCCTGTAGTGTGTATGGATTTGCTGAAGGAGAGGTGACTGAAGAATCCCCCGTTAGCCCCCAAACTGTTTATGCCATCTGCAAAACATTGGTAGAAAAAGACGTTAGAAGTCTAGCAGATGATACTTTCTCGCCAACTATTTTGCGTAACGCCACTGCTTTCGGTGCTTCCCCACGAATGCGCTTTGATATTGTCTTAAACAATTTATCAGGTTTAGCTTGGACTACTCAAGAAATTAAGATGGTTAGTGATGGTACTCCGTGGCGACCATTAGTACATGCTTTAGATATTTGCCAAGCTATAGCTCGTGTAGCAGAAGCACCAAGAGATATTGTTCACAATCAAATTTTTAATGTAGGTGATACTGCCTATAATTACCAAGTTAAAGATATTGCTGAAATCGTTGCTGACACATTTCCTGGTTGCCAATTAAGCTTTGGACCGAGTGATTCAGATAACCGCAGCTACCGTGTTTCTTTCGAGAAGATTAATCGAGTTTTACCTGGATTTAAATGTGAATGGGATGCCAAACGAGGAGCGCAACAACTGTATGAGATATTTAAGCAAATTGATCTTTCAACAGAAACTTTTTTATTTAGAGGCTTTACTCGTTTAAAACAACTAGAGTATTTACTTCGTACTCAGCAAATTGATCGCAACTTCTTTTGGACTTAAGCAAATGAATACCAAAGAACTTGTGATTAATCCAATGGTAGGGGTAATTAATGGTTTTCGTTGGGCTATAACGAATGTAATTACTTAGAAGATGCTACTTGGGAATCCTTTAAAAACTAAGTTTATTTGTCATATTTTTTTATTTACGTATTGTAATCAAGGTAATTTTATGATTCAAACAACAGAACAATTAAATCTTGACGCTCAAGCTTCTACAAATGCTAACTGTAGGTTTTGTGGAACGTCATTGAGACATACTTTTGTCGATCTCGGAATGTCTCCATTGTGCGAGAGCTATCTAAGTTCAGAACAGCTCAACGGAATGGAACCTTTTTATCCACTCCACGCCAACGTTTGTCATAACTGCTATTTAGTGCAATTGGAGTCTTATGTTAGTCCAGAACATATTTTTACAGAATATGCTTACTTTTCTTCCTATGCTGATACCTGGTTGCAGCATGCTAAAGCTTATACCGATCTCATGGTAGAAAGGTTTCACTTAAACGAACAAAGTTATGTGGTGGAAATAGCTAGTAATGACGGTTATTTGTTGCAGTATTTTGTTGAAAAAAATATTCCTTGTCTGGGAATTGAACCAGCAGCAAATGTCGCTAAGGTGGCACTTGATAAGGGAATACCAACACTGGTTGAGTTTTTTGGTGTTGAAAGTGCTCGCAGACTAGCCGATCAAGGTAAACAAGCGGATTTATTACTAGGCAACAACGTACTAGCTCAAGTGCCAGATTTAAATGATTTTGTCGCTGGGATGAAAATCCTACTCAAACCCCAGGGTATAATTACAGTAGAATTTCCCCATCTCATGTGCTTGATAGCAGAAAATCAGTTTGATACTATCTATCACGAACACTTTTCTTACTTTAGTTTTATTACTGCCGAAAAAATCTTTGCTGCTCACGGTTTGACTCTGTTTAACGTGGAGGAATTACCGACTCATGGGGGATCTTTAAGGATTTATGCCCGTCATCAAGAAGATACTACTAAGCCCATAAGCGATCGCGCTATTGAGTTAAGAAAACGGGAAGAAGAAGCTGGCTTTAGCAGTATGGAAAGTTACGCTAACTTTACCGAACAGGTAAAAGAAACCAAACGCAAATTATTGGATTTCCTAATTAAAGCCAAGGGAGATGGCAAAACAGTGGTTGGCTATGGAGCACCTGGTAAAGGCAACACCTTACTCAATTACTGTGGCATCCGTACTGATTTTCTCGATTATACGGTCGATCGCAATCCCTATAAACAAGGCAAATTTTTACCAGGAACTCATATTCCAATCTGTCACCCCGACAAAATTAAAGAAACAAAGCCCGATTATGTCCTGATTCTACCTTGGAATTTCAAAGATGAAATTATAGAGCAAATGAGTTTTATTCGTAACTGGGGCGGAAAATTTGTCGTACCGATTCCTGAAGTGAGGGTATATTCCTAAAATGCGTTTTATACAAACCAAACTCCAAAATACTTACATCATCGAACCAGAAAAATTTGAAGATGAAAGAGGTTTTTTTTCCCGTACTTGGTGTGAAAAAGAATTTAGAGAGTACGGACTCAATCCCAACTTAGTACAATGCAATATTTCTTTCAATAAAAAAAAGGGGACTATCAGGGGAATGCATCTCCAGATTTCTCCTTTTGCCGAAGCAAAATTAGTACGCTGCACTAAAGGAGCTATTTATGATGTCATCGTAGATATTCGTCCAAATTCAAAAACATATAAACAATGGATTGGAGTGGAATTAACAGCAGAAAATCACAAGGCTTTGTATGTCCCTGAAGGATTCGCTCACGGATTTCAAACTTTAGAAGACAATTCAGAAGTCTTTTATCAGATGTCCGAATTCTATGCTCCAGAATGTGCCAGAGGATTTCGTTGGAACGATCCTACTTTCAATATTAATTGGCCCGAGCAAGTCAGCATAATTTCTCTAAGAGACCGCGAATATGAAGACTATACAGCAGAACAATTTACCCAAGATTACGGAACTACTTGAGAAAAACCATATGAGCGTCGATTCCCAAATCGCTTCTTCTCAATCGGGTGCAGCAATGTACCAGTTAATTTCTGATTTATATCCCATTTGCCGAAGTATTACTGGCAATGGAGTGCGAAAAACCCTATCAATTCTACAGCAATATATTCCCCTAGAAATTCATCAAGTACCGACAGGTACAAAAGTGTTCGATTGGACAGTTCCCAAGGAGTGGAATATTAAGGATGCTTATGTAAAAAATGCTAAAGGAGAAAAAATTATTGATTTTCAGAAATCAAATTTACACCTACTTAACTACAGCATTCCCATTCAAAAAAAGATGCCTCTATCGGATTTAAAAGAACATCTTTTTTCGCTGCCAGAACGCCCCGACTGGATACCCTATCGGACTTCATATTACAGTGAAAATTGGGGATTTTGCTTGACCCATCGTCAACTTGAAGCACTAGAAGACGGGGAATACGAAGTATACATAAATTCTTCATTAGAACCAGGTCACTTGACCTATGGAGAGTACTATCTACCAGGAGAAAGTAAGGAAGAAGTTTTATTTTCTTGTCATATTTGCCATCCTTCTCTATGTAATGACAATTTATCGGGAATTTCTATTGTAACTTTCTTAGCCAAACAGCTTAGTTCTCTATCTTTAAAATATTCCTATCGCTTTCTGTTTATTCCTGGCACAATTGGTTCAATTACCTGGTTAAGCCTAAACGAAAGTAAAACCCCTCAGATTAAACATGGATTAATCGCAGCCGGATTAGGAGATCTGGGAAAATTACATTACAAAAAAAGTCGTCGTGGTGATGCGGAGATAGATAGAGCGGTTATCCATGTTTTGCAACATTCTGGACAAGATTATCAAATCAATGATTTTTCTCCCTATGGTTATGATGAGCGTCAATTCTGTTCCCCTGGTTTTAATTTGCCAGTAGGTAGTTTAACTAGAACTCCTTTTGGTCAATATCCTCAGTATCATACCTCAGCAGATAATTTAGACTTTGTTCGAGCGGATAAATTAGCAGACTCTTTAGAAAAGTATTTAGCAGTAGTCGATATTTTAGAAAACAATCGAAAATATCTCAATACCAATCCCAAATGCGAACCACAATTAGGAAAACGAGGTCTATATGGCACTTTTGGCGGCACACAAGATAAAAAGACTAAAGAGATGGCAACCTTGTGGGTGCTGAATTTAGCCGATGGCGATTGTAGTCTTTTGGATATCAGCGATCGCGCTGGGTTGGAATTTTCAGTGATTAGAGATGCTGCTAATGCTCTAGTCAAAGGTGGTTTATTAGAATTAACAACTAACTAAAAATGGTAATAACAGATCGCAAACAATACATCAGCAATTTTAGCCGTTCTCAAGAGCTAAAACAGAAAAGTCATCAGCTGATTCCTGGTGGCGCACATACCTATGCCAAAGGAGACGATCAATATCCCGAACTAGCACCAGGATTTCTAGTTAAAGGAAAAGGCTGTCATGTATGGGATGTAGATGGTAACGAATATATTGAGTATGGCATGGGTTTGCGGGCAGTTACTTTGGGGCATGGTTACGAATCCGTAGTAGAAGCTGCCTACAGACAAATGCTTTTGGGAATCAATTTTACTCGCCCCGCACCTATAGAAATAGAGTGCGCAGAGCAGTTCCTCAGTCTAATTGAGGGAGCAGAAATGGTAAAATTTGCCAAAAATGGTTCGGATGCAACCACAGCAGCCATTAAACTAGCTCGTGCCTATACAGGCAAAGATATGGTAGCTGTCTGCGCCGATCACCCTTTCTTTTCCACCGATGATTGGTTTATTGGCTCTAGAGATATGAATGCGGGTATTCCCGAAGCAGTTCAAAATTTAACAGTCAAGTTTAAATACAACGATTTAGAAAGTATTAAGGCACTCTTTGCCAACTATCCTAATCGCATTGCCTGTTTGATTATGGAGGCAGAAACACTTATAACCCCCGCCCCTAATTTTCTTCATCAAGCTAAGAGAATATGTCATGAAAATGGGGCTTTATTTATTCTCGATGAAATCATTACCGGATTTCGCTGGGATTTAGGAGGCGCACAGAAAGTACATCAGATCGTTCCCGATCTTTCTACCTTTGGTAAAGCAATGGGCAACGGTTTTTCCATTGCCGCTTTAGCGGGCAAAAGGGAGATTATGGAATTAGGAGGAATACAGCACGAGCGCGAACGAGTTTTTCTTCTTTCTACCACTTTTGGGGCAGAAACTCATTCACTAGCAGCAGCTATGGAAGTAATGAGAATATATCAAGAAGAAAATGTAGTCGAACATCTCGATCGCCAAGGAAAAAAATTAATTGAGGGAATCAATCAGGCGATCTCCAGCTATCAACTAGAAGACTATTTTGGTGTTACAGGTAAACCTTGTAATTTAGTTTATTTGACTAAGGATCGACATGGTGAGCGTTCGCAAGCATTTCGGACTTTATTTTTACAAGAGATTATCAAACGAGGCATCATCGCGCCTTCTCTAGTCGTAAGTTATTCTCATCGAGACGAAGATATTCAACAAACCATAGAAGCAATTGCCGAAGCCTTAGATGTTTATCGTCAGGCATTAGAAGAAGGTGTCGAGAAATATCTTGTAGGGCGATCGGTGCAACCAGTATTCCGAAAATTTAATTAAAGCAAGGAGAATTAGAAGTAAAGTATATGAAAGTTGTTTTATTTTGCGGTGGATTAGGAACTCGCTTACGGGAGTATTCAGAAACTGTTCCCAAACCAATGGTAGATATCGGCTACAGACCGATGATTTGGCATTTAATGCGTTATTATGCTCATTTTGGACACAAAGATTTTATTTTGTGTCTTGGTCATCGGGGCGACTATATCAAAAACTATTTTCTCAATTACAACGAATGTCTATCAAATAACTTTGTTCTCTCAAATGGTGGTAGAACCATACATCTTTACGACAACGATATCGAAGATTGGCGAATTTCTTTTATCGATACAGGACTGCAAAATAATATCGGACAGAGATTGATGGCAGTGAAGCCCTATTTAGAAGGCGAAGAGGTCTTTATGGCTAACTATGCCGATGGACTTAGCGATCTAGACTTAAATCTCTATCTGGAACATTTTTATAGAACGAATAAAATAGCTAGCTTCCTTTGTGTTCAACCTTCCCAATCTTTTCACGTTGTTTCTGTAGACGAGAATGCTTTAGTAGAAAAAATCGAACCCGTAGGCAAATCCGATCTATGGATCAATGGTGGTTTTTTCGTTTTTAAAAAAGAAATTTTTGACTATATTCAACCTGGAGAAGAGTTAGTTGTAGAACCTTTTCAACGCTTAATCGCTAAAAAAGAACTGATCGGCTACAGAAATCCTGGTTTTTGGGCTTGTATGGATACTCTTAAAGAAAAAATGATGTTTGACGAGATGTATACAAAAGAAGAAATGCCTTGGGCTGTTTGGGCATTTTCTTCTAACTTCTCCCAAGATAATAGATTGTTGTCAAATCCCAAATTCTACACTAACCCTAATAGTTCTTCTTATGTTGGATTTAAAAAATAATCAATAATTATTACGTAGTTTTAATAGTGAGATTAGACAAAAAAAAATTCTCGATCCTCTACCAACAATTCTATTAGTTATTTGCTTATTTGTTCCATTCCAAAAAGAGGAAAATGCTCAAACTTAATTTCGGCAATTCACTTCAACAAGTTTTATGTCTTGGCGCCCATAGCGATGACATCGAAATTGGCTGTGGTGGTACTCTTTTAAAACTAATAGAAATGTATCCCGATCTGAGTGTTTGTTGGATTGTCTTTGGTGCTAAAGGCAAAAGAAAAGAAGAAGCTATTAAAAGTGCTGAAGATTTTCTTAGTTCTGTGAACAGAAAAAAGATCGTTGTCAAGGGATTTAAAGATGGTTTTTTTCCCTATATTGGAGCAGAAATTAAAGGCTATTTTGAAGAACTCAAACAAGAGGTAAATCCCGATTTTATTTTGACTCATTATCGACAAGATTTACATCAAGATCATCGAATTATTTCAGAGTTAACTAGAAATACTTTTCGGGATCATTTAATTTGGGAGTATGAAATTCCTAAATACGATGGCGATTTAAGTTCGCCTAATCTATTCGTTCATTTAAACAAATCTATCTGTCAACAAAAAATTCGACATCTTATGACTCACTTTCAAACCCAAGGTAATAAACAATGGTTCACCGAAGAAACCTTTACCTCAATTTTAAGAATAAGAGGTATTGAATCGAATGCTACCGAACAATATGCTGAAGGTTTTTATTGCCACAAAATATTGTTTTAAATGTATTTAAATTATTTTAAAAAATCGATTGCTTATAAAATTATTTATTAGGAGATAATTGTGGCTAAAAATATTAGTCTAAAGTATCGAAAATATATTTTTATCTTTATTTTAGCGATCGCGGTAGTGTGTCTGCCAATTTTTATTCAAAAAGCTCCTCGCATTCCCCATAAATTATCGCAAGCCGCACAAAGAGTGGAAAAATTTATCAAATTGGATCTCAATCCTGGGACAACTGTTAGTGTTAATCAACAGAGCCAGACATCGCAGTTACCAAAACTTCGCTCTGCTATAGCTACAGGACCTTTACAAGTTAGTTCTGTTAATCCACGTTACTTTGTAGATAGTAGTAGCGGCAAAATCACTTACTTAACAGGTTCTCATACTTGGACAAATTTGCAGGATGCAGGAGGTTCCGATCCACCTCCTAAATTTAATTATCCAGCCTATCTCAATTTTCTAGAGGCCAATAACCATAACTTCTTTCGGTTGTGGACGTGGGAACAATCGCGATGGACTTTAGAAACTACTGATAATAATTACTGGATCGAGCCATCCCCGTTTCTACGAACGGGTTCTGCTCTTGCTAGTGATGGCAAGCCAAAGTATGACTTAACTAAATACAATCAAGCATATTTCGACCGATTGCGAGACAGAGTTGCTGAAGCAGCATCGCGTGGATTTTACGTATCTATCATGTTGTTCGATGGCTGGAGCGTTAGTAAAGAAAAAGGCGGCTTAAATAAAAATAATCCTTGGAGAAGTCACCCTTTCAATGCAGCAAATAACATCAACGCAATTAATGGAGATTTAAATAATGACAACAGCGGTGAAGAAACTCATACGTTAGCAGTTCCTAAGATTACAACTATACAGGATGCTTATGTTCGCAAGGTTATCAACACAGTCAACGATTTTGACAACGTACTATATGAAATCAGTAATGAAAGTCAGGCAGGTTCACATGACTGGCAGTATCATCTGATTAACTACATCAAAAACTATGAGCAGAGCAAACCCAAGCAACATCCTGTAGGAATGACAGTCGAATTTCCCGGCGGGGATAACTCCATGCTATTTAATAGTCCAACAGATTGGATATCCCCATTAGGAGATGTTAATAATCGACCTATAGCCGATGGTAGTAAAGTAATTTTGGCAGATACCGATCATCTCTGTGGCATTTGTGGCGATCGCTCTTGGGTCTGGAAAAGTTTTACCAGTGGAGAAAACCCAATTTATATGGATGTTTACGATGGGGCTGCCTACGGTCAGGGTGCTGCTGATTCTAATCCTAAAGATTCAACTTGGGTCAGCCTTCGTAAAAATCTGGGTTATACCCTAACTTATGCCAATAGAATGAATTTAGCAGCGATGATACCTCATCCCGATTTGGCTTCTAGTGGCTACTGTTTGGCAAACCCAGTCAATAGCCATGCAGAATATCTGATATATATACCTTTGGACGGAAAAGTCACGGTAGACCTTTCCGCCGTTCAAGGAGAGATAACAGGAGAATGGTTAAATCCTGATAACGGTTTGATAACAACAGGGATTACCACGAAGGGCGGTGATAATCGTTCATTTATTGCGCCTTTTGAAGGCGATGCAATTCTATACCTTAAAAGTAGTTAGACAAAGTAACAATCAGACGAAGTTTTTGGAAACAAAACCTAATTTAGTTACTTTAAATAAAAAATATGCGATCGCATAAGAACGATTCATGGAGTGTCTTTATGAGCAATATATCTTCTCAATCCGTCTACCATCATACGAAAACTAATTAGAATAATTATTACTTTGAAAATCTACGAGACTGCAAAGAAAATGAAGCTTGGTAAAACTAAATATATGGTATTTACCCAAAAAATTTCTAAAACTCAAAATTTTACATCAAGGAATTTAAAAACATGAAAGAGTCTGAAAAATTTAGCGGAACATTAAGTATTGGCATACTTGATAGTTTTGGTGCTACTAACTTAGGAGATCTTGCAACTCAGCAAGCCATGATTCAAAATTTACGTAGGTTTCATCCCGAAGCAAAAATATACGGGTTCTCACTCCATCCAGAAGATACAGAAAAAAGATTTAATATTACAAGTTTTCCAATTAGTAGAATTGCTGAAACTGACGAGTGGAAATTGGGAAGAAATCCAAATTATCTTACTCTTGAGTTATATAAGTTTTACTGTAAGTTGATGAATGTTGATAATCCACTACTTAAGGTATTCTTACGACCCATATTGTTTCTCTGGGCATTAGTATTCGAGTTTTTTGCTGTTATCAAGGCTTACAAAAATGTAGGGTTATTAGACATCTTGATTATTTCAGGTGGCGGACAGCTTGATGACTATTGGGGGGGAGCAAGAGCACATCCTTACACACTATTTCTTTGGGCTAATTTGGCACGACTTCGCCGAGTGAAACTTGCATTTGTAAGCGTAGGAGCAGGCCCCATTAAATCCGATTTAAGCAAATATTTCATCAAGAATGCGCTGTCAAAAGCATTTTATCGCTCATATAGAGATGAAGACTCAAAGAAGTATATAGAAAGAGTAGTTGGATTTAAGAGAAACGATCCTGTTTATCCCGATCTTGCTCATAGTCTTCAGCTTGAAAAATATTTCAAGTCCTCTCACCAAAGAACTAATCAGCCTATAGTCGGAATAAATCCTATGCCTCCTCTCGATCCCAGCAAAGGATATGATGAGCTATCCCATATGAACTATCTGAATAAACTATTTATTTTTACATCTTGGCTTTTAGAAAGAAAATATAGAGTTAGTTTTTATCCAGGTTGTATTGGACAAGACATCCCAGCAATAAAACAGTTAAAAAATATGCTAGAAAGCAATGGTGTCTTTTATTCTAAAGAGCAAATTATTGAAGAGCAAATCAATTCAGTGGACGAACTCATGTTACATTTATCCACCATAGATATAGTAGTGGCATCACGATTTCATGGGGTTTTATTGCCATTGCTAAGTTGTAAGCCAACCCTCGCTATTTCTTACCATCCTAAAATAGATATGCTTATGAAAGATATAGGACAGTCAGAATATTGTCTTGGCATCAATGACTTTGATGTTGAGGCTCTAAAGGAAAAATTTGTCGATTTACAAGCAAATTTTGAAAGTGTTAAAGAACAGCTTTGCAAAAAGACTCAGGAATATAAAACCGACCTAAATCAGCAATATGAATATCTGTTTAGAAATCTCAGAACTTGAAGATATCTATCGAAAAATAACGCAATTTATTTTATATAGTCGAAGAAATTTTTGATTTATACTAACTTTTAATTTTAGAAAATAAATAACTGTTTTAAACAGGTCAAACATTCATATATTATGGGTCATGAAAATAGCAAACTACGAACAAAATGACTATTCTAAATTCTCTCCTATTCCAGAAAGCCTTGATCGACCTTTTTGGTCAGTGATGATTCCTGCATACAATTCTAATCAAGATTGTCTCACTCAAACACTTAAAAGCGTTTTGGCTCAAGATCCTGGATCAGAACATATGCAGATTGAAGTTATTGATAATTGCTCTACCCAAAGCGATATAGAATCTTTGGTTGCAGCAATTGGTAAAGGAAGAGTAGCTTTCTATCGGCAAGAGAAGAACGTTGGTCCTGTTAAAAACTTTAATACTTGTATTACTCGTTCAGTCGGGAAGTGGATACATATCTTGCATGACGATGATATTATTTTGCCTGGTTTTTACTCAAAATATGAGGATTTAATTAAGCGTTTCCCCGACTCTACTTTACTGACTGGCCCAGTTGATTATATTGATGAAAACGGTCGCAAGATTGGATGGAGCGATACAATAATCACCGAAGAGGGTATCGTTCGAGGTTTTCTAAACAAAATGTCTTTAAAGTGCCTAATTCAAGCCCCTTCCGTTGTCATTCCAAGAACAGTTTACGAGAATATTGGTGGTTACAGCGAAAAGTATTATCCTTGCGACGATTGGGAAATGTATTTTCGTGCTGCTGCTTATGGTAAAGCCGTAGCCACAATTACACCATATAGTTGCTATCGGATTCATGAAGATAGCGACATGAATAAGTCTATAATCACTGGAAATTCTATAAAACAAGCATTGTTGACTGTAAACACTTGCTTCGATCGCCTACCAGTTGAAATACAGTGTGAATTAAGCTATCGAAAATACTTTGACCTTTCAGACTTAGCAAGACTTTACTCAGAAAAATTGCGTAATAAGTATCCCTACGGTAGTTTGGTTCATGCTGTTTGGGCTTTGAAGTTAAATCCCAAACTAGGAAATATCAAATTTTATTTGATTGCTCTCTTAAACTACTTTCTGCGAAGGTTTAAAAAGATTTCCCTAAAAAATTAATTTTCAGAAAAACTATCGATAGTCCAAAATTTTATCGCAAAAATTAATTTTGGTGTGTTCAAGAGCGATTAAAATCTGGAAAATTTACAAATCCTTAAAATGTATAGAGTTTTATGAATACCAAAAATTTAAGTTACGAAAGAACAGAAAAGCCTTTTCTAGAAATTGAGAGCCAACCCATCATAGTAGTTTGCGCTGCCGACAATAACTATGCAATGCAGGTAGCTGTGACACTTCGCTCTGCCGTTGCCAATTTGAAGGGCGATCGCAAAATGATCTTATTTATCCTTGACGGAGGTATTAAAAAACACAATAAACAAAAGATTCTAAAATCGCTAAACTCAGAAAAATGTGAAGTCAAATTTATAGCAATACCTGATTCTTTGCTGAGGGATGAACTTGAAGAAATTAACAAAAACCTCGGACCAGATGGAAAAACGATCTCGCAGTACATTTCGATCTCTACATTTTTTCGGATGTTTATTCCTGAAATACTACCTTCTGAGATTAATAAAGCAATTTATTTAGATTGCGATCTTGTTGTTAGAGAAAACCTAGAAGAACTCTGGCAAGTTGATTTAGGGAAAAATCATATTTTAGTAGCACAAGACACTTGGATTCGCACAGTATCTAATTCTAACGGATTGCTAAACTATCGTGAATTAGGGATACCTTCAGAAGCTAAATATTTTAATGCAGGTGTTTTAGTAATAAACCTCAAAAAATGGCGGGAAGATGAAATCTGCGTTAAAGCAATGAACTATCTTAGGCAAAACAGAAAGTATGTACGCTGGCACGATCAGGATGTTTTAAATCCTATACTTGTAGAAAAATGGGGGCAACTCGATCCAAGATGGAATTTTAACGCTACTTCTTTCTATGATTATACTTCAAAGGATTACTTACCTTGGAATGATGGTGACAACCTATTTTCAAAGAAAGTCTATGATGACTTAGTTCAAAATCCCTATATCGTCCACTTTGTATCAGCCAATAAACCTTGGACATCTCGACATTGCCCGCGTAAAGAAGAGTTTTTTAAATACGTAGATTTAACAGAATGGTCTGGTTGGCGACTAACGATCTGGAGACGATTATGGCTACGGGCAAACCGAGAGTTGCGACAAATTTTATCGAAGTAAAATACAAGTATGAATCAGTTTGTTTCCAAGCTTCTGTACGTTACTCAAGGAAATCACAAGCGACTTATAGAGATGATTTTTCTATTTATCTTTATTTCTGGCTTAGAGGTTTTTGGAACTGGAATAATTGGACCATTTATTGCGATCGCCACTAATCCAGATACAATTGCCAACAATCACTGGCTACATTTAATTTATCAACAATTAAATTTTAATTCCGAACAACAGTTTTTAATTGCACTTGGTTTATTAGTTGTTGTTGCTTTTTATGCCAAAGCTTTTTTTAGTTTTAATGCTCAAAAATCAGTATTTGAATTTGGCTATGGTTTGAAAGGAAAGCTAGCTTATAAACTGATGAAGGCTTACATAGAAGCCCCTTACAGCTTTCACTTGGGAATTAACTCGGCAACCTTAATTCAAAATGTTATCACCTCGACCGATATGGTTTGTCTCGGTTTAATTATGTCACTGTTGACATCAATATCTAATGGTGTGGTCATCCTGGCACTAATCATTTTGCTGGTAAACACTAATTCTATGGCTTTAATTCTAATTGCCATCATTATGTTGGTCAGTTTGGGGTTGTTATATCCCATGAAAGACCGTTTAGTTCGTTGGGGTAGTGAAGGATGGAAAGCAAACGGTGAGATAATTCGGATTATGAATCATGGTTTAGGAGGTTTTAAAGAAACTCGTGTACTCGGTTGTGAGTCATATTTTGAACAACAAATGGAGGTTCAGACCCAAAAATACGCCCGAAATTTAAGTTTGGCTTCAGGCTATGGCAATCTACCTCGTTTTGTTGTTGAAGCGTTTATGATTAGCTTTTTGATTGGGTTTACGCTGTTATTTATCAATTTAAATCGTGGAAATGAACAAAATTTAACTGCGGTTTTAGGAATTTTTGCCCTAGCATCGATTCGTTTATTGCCAGCAACTGGTAATTTAATTTCTGGTATTAACGTTATCCGTACTAATACTCATGCTCTTGACCAACTCTTTTTTGACTTGAAAGAGCTAGAAAAAAAACAGTCTATATCTAATATTGAAACTCAAAATCGTTCTGTAGATCTCTCATCAAATCAAGATTTACAACCTATAATTTTTGAGCGACAACTTGCTTTAGATAAACTTACTTATCAATATCCCAATGCTCAGAAAAAAGCTTTGCAAGAAATTTCTTTGACAATAGATAAAGGACAATCAATTGGTTTAATTGGTAAATCTGGTTCTGGGAAAACTACTCTAGTTGATGTTTTCTTAGGTCTTTTTCTGCCTCAATCTGGGGATATTAAAGTTGATGGCATTTCTATCTATAACAATTTACGTGGTTGGCAAGATCGACTGGGTTATGTTCCCCAAACAATTTTTTTAATTGACGATACGATTGAACGCAATATTGCTTTTGGAGTTGCCGATAACTTAATTGATTCAGAACGATTGACAAAAGCGATTGACATGGCTCAGTTGACTGAGGTAATCGAACAACTGCCAAATGGTATTGAAACTATGGTGGGCGAACGGGGAGTGCTTTTATCGGGAGGACAAAGGCAACGAATTGGAATTGCGCGTGTGCTTTATCATCAAAGAGAAATCTTAGTGTTTGATGAAGCAACTGCTGCTCTTGATATGGAAACCGAAAGACTAGTTACAGAAGCAACTAAAGCCTTGAGTGGTAAAAAAACAATTATCATTATTGCTCATCGACTTTCAACAATCGAGCATTGCGATCGCATTTATCAACTCGATGAGGCTAAAATCATCAAATCGGGGACTTATCAAGAAGTTGTTTTAGATCGTTAATAAAATAGTGATTGTTTATTTTTAGTTATTTAGAGCCTATTATTTATGAAGTTAGCTTATGTCACTACCTACGACGCAAGGACTTTAAAAGGTTCTAATGAATGGTCGGGAACTGGGTACTATATTGCTCAATCACTTAAACATCAATCAATTCCTTTAGAATATATTGGTTCTTTACAAGATTCTTTTGCTTTAAAAACTATTCGCAAAGTTAAACGTCATTATTATGAGTTTTTTCAACAAAAAAATTATCAAAAAAATGCCGATCCCCTAACTTTAAAACATTATGCTAGGCAGGTTGCTCAGAAATTAAATCATACTAAATCAGATATTGTTTTTAGTGCTACAGTCAATCCGATTGCCTATTTAAAATGCGATCGCCCGATTGCTTTCTGGGCGGATGGAACTTTTGCCAATATTCAAAATTCTTATCCTCAGTACAGTAATTTGCCTGAAGAAGTAATTCGAGATTGGCATCAAATGGAAAGGCTGGCTTTACAAAAAAGTAAGCTGGCTATTTATTCTTCCGATTGGGCTGCTCAATCTGCTATTAATGATTATGGTGCAGATCCTGCCAAGGTAAAAGTTGTTCCTTTTGGTTCTAATGTAGACAGTCCTTTTGATTCAAAAACAATTAAAGATGTCATTAAATCACGATCTAGCGATCGCTGCAAACTATTATTTTTAACTATTGACTGGGACAGAAAAGGCGGAGATGTAGCTTTTCAGGTAGCCAAACAATTAAATCAATCTGGATTAACCACAGAATTAACTGTTGTTGGTTGTCAACCAAAAATTGAAGAGCCTTTACCAGATTTTATAAAAGCTTTGGGCTTTATTAGTAAGTCTACCAAGGAGGGAAAACAAAAAATTCAAGACTTAATTCTTGAATCTCATTTTCTAATTCTTCCAACACTAGCAGATTGCACTCCGATCGTATTTTGTGAAGCTAATGCTTTAGGAGTTCCTTGTTTATCGACAACTGTCGGTGGCGTTCCCACTATGATTCGCAATGGTATTAACGGTCAATTGTTTGATGTTAATGCTCAAATATCTGAATATTGCGATTACATTACAAATTTATTTGCCAATTATTCAAATTATCAAAATCTTGCTTTATCAGCTTTTAATGAGTATGAATCGAGGCTCAATTGGAAAATATCAGGTAAAAAAGTCAAAGAATTACTGATGGCAATTATATAACTTAACTACTTAAAAGTATTTAAAATAAAATTTATAACTAAAAAATATGTCTATTTGTGAAATTCGTGTTCCAACTTATAAACGTCTTCAGCTACTCAAACGCGCTTTATCTAGCATAGTAAAGCAAACCCATTCAAATTGGAAGGCAGTTGTTTTTGATGACTCTCCAGAACAGGAAGCTAAAAGTATCGTTAATCTAATCAATGATGACAGGATTACTTATCAACCTAATAAAACAAATCTTGGATGTTCTAAGAATATAGATCGTGCTTTTTCGCCAAAAAGTTATCTTGATGCTACTTATGCCTGCGTACTAGAAGATGATAATTATTTTTTACCAAATTTCATTGCTGAAAATATTAAATCTATCGAAAATAATAAGGTGGGAATTGTTTTAAGAAATCAAGAGATTAGACTTGAAAAGAATGGTAATTCAATTATTACTGGAAGAACAACTAGAGGTCACTGGTTTGAGCAAGGACTTTACAAGCCATTACAGATTTATGCTCGTTTATTTTTCTCAGAGGGTATTGCTAATGGTGGTTTATTTTGGCATACCGATAGAATTAAATCTAACTTGCAAATTGGTTCTCAAGTTGAAAATTCTTGGCATCAAAAAGTATTTAGAACATTAAATATTAAAGAAAATATTTACTTTGAGTCAAAGCCTCAGTGTGTATTTACAGAGTTTTATCAAGAAGAGAATTTATCGTATGGAATCTTAGATAACTGGAATAAAAAATATAAGTCATTAAAAGGAGCCCCCAAACATAATAGAGGAACTCAGGCAATCTTAAACTATTTAGTAAAAACTTATGATAGCCAGATTATTGAAGAAGCACGTAAAATTGCTATTAATGCAAATGATAAACGTACTCTTGAACGGCAGTTGTTAAGTGCTTTTTACCTAAACTATAAATTTAAAGAACTTAGCTATTTTGAAATCATTCAGTATTTATGTAAATATGGCTTAAGGTACTTTCTTTTTAAATCACCTTTTCAAAAACTATTGATAAATAGGGATCGTGTGGAGTAAGACGCTTGAAAACTCAACCTTTTGTAAGTATTATTATCAATAACTACAACTACGATCGCTTTTTAGATGAGGCGATTGATAGTGCCTTAAATCAAACCTATCCACACACAGAAGTAATTGTAGTTGATGATGGGTCGACTGATAATTCTCGTGTCATTATAGCCGAGTACGGCGAGCGCATTATTCCGATTTTGCAACCTAATGGCAAACAAGCAGCAGCGTTCAATAGTGGATTTGCCAAAAGCCAAGGAGATATTATTATCTTTCTCGATTCTGATGATTATCTATTTCCCCAAGCAGTAGCTCAAATCGTTGCTGTTTGGCAACCCAATTTGGCGAAAGTTCATTATCGTCTCAATGTCGTTGACGGTAAAGGAGAATCTTTAGGTTATTCTTGCCCTCAAGGAAGTCACCCCTTATCCAGTGGCGAAGTTGGGCAAATCCTGTTAGAAAAAGCAGGCTATGTTAGTACTCCTACTAGTGGTAATGCTATTGATCGACAAGTTTTAAGCCAATTGTTTCCTATTCCTGATGAGTATAAACTCACAGCAGATGATTATTTGTCTTTTCAAGTGCCATTTTATGGTGAAATTGGAGCTATTGAACAACCTTTGGGAGTGTATCGAGTCCATGATAGCAATCAATGGGCATTAGCTACTGTTACAGGCGATCGCTTTAAACGTTTTGTGATTCACGATCTGCAAAATTTTGCTCTGCTAACCAAAAAGGCGCGAGAATTGGGATATGAGATTCCAACAGATTTAGAGCACCGTGGTATTGGTCGCCTTTGGTCGCGGATTATTTCCTTGAGGCTGAATGGTCAAAACCATCCTGTAAAAAGCGATCGCTCGATTGAGTTAATCTATCAAGGAATTCGCAGTCTCTGGAAGTATTCTGATTTTAATGTTCCAAAACGTTTAGTTTATAGTATTTGGTTTATTTGGGTTGGCTTAATGCCTTTACCTTTAGCAAAACTAGCGATCTCTTGGTTATATGCACCCCACCAGCGTCCAAAATTGGTGGATTGGACTATAACTAAGTTTCGTCAGATAGCGAGTTCAAATTGAAGGCAAAAAGACCAAAAAATATAATTATCTATATTATCTAAACAGATAAATTTAATGAACTCAAAAACCTCACTAATTACACCAAAAACTCAAACAATAACTTGGAGTAATAATACCAATTTAATTATTCTAGCTTTTGCGTCAATTTTTTATGCGCGGATTGTGTGTTCGACTTTTGGTATTCCTTCCATTGTCAGCCAAGCGCACTTTTTGGTTATTCCCTTTGTTTTTTGGATTATCTTAACAACCGCACCTACCAGAGATGCCAAGCAAATTAAACTAGTTTATTCTCTCCTGTTGGGACTTTTTTTATTTTTAATAGCGATTTTGGTGAGTGCATTTTGGAATGAAACTGGTTTTATCAATGCAGTTATTAGCTTCATGATGTTGGGAGAGCCAATAATATTCTTAATTGCCATTGTTAGCATTCCTATGTCTGCTAAATCTTGTTCAAAACTCAAAAAGTGGTTAATGTGGTCGGCTCTAATCAATTTTGTCTTGGCTGCCGTGCAAAAACCCCTAATCGATGCAGATAAACTTTATGCAGAAGGATTCAATGGTACGGATGGCTGCGGTGGCGTATTTTTTGTCTCTGGGGCAGCTAATTACGTATCAGCTTCAGTATCTTTTGCATTTGCTTTATACTTCTTCAATAACAAAAAAAACCCCCTTTTGATTCGTTGGGCAGCTTTGATAGCTGCATGCTGGCAGCTTTTCTTTTCTGATTCAAAACAACTTATTTTGGCTTATGTAGTTGCCTGGATACTTTTAATTTTGCTTAATATTCAAGATATAAGAAAGACTATTAGCTTGATTATCGGAATATTTATTTTTTTATTAGTATTTTTTTGGTGCGTCCAAAACTTAGAATCATTTAGCTCCTTTACAGCTTGGGCAAGACCCGAACTATACGAAACAGATGGCGAAGCTTGGTATGCCAAATTTTATGCCGTACGAGCTATTTTAGAAAAATTTCAGTCACCAATGAATTGGGTTTTTGGTCTAGGTCCTGGTCATACAGTCAGCCGTTTAGGTGCATGGTTTCTCGTCGATTACTGGTCTATATTAAGTCATCTTGGTGCTACCTATACCACCTTAGGGAGAGATGCAATGAGATTTGTAGGCAGTTATTGGCTTACTTCTGGTTCTAGTCTTTTTAGCCCTGTTTTCGGCTGGGCAGGAATTTGGGGAGACCTAGGGTTGTTTGGTTTGGGGACATATTTATATTTAGCTTATCTGGTTTGGCAAAATTTTGGCTTGGATAGTACTTTAAAAGTAACCTTACTTTCAATCATAGTTTTGGGGTTTATTTTTACTCAAATGGAAGAACCAGGTTATATGGTTTCACTTTCTCTCTTGCTCGGAGTAGCATGGCACGAACAAAGATTGAAGAAACAGCAAAAAATGTATTTGCGCTTACAACCAACAATCGACAAATATGAATAATTCAAATCTTTTCAAGCCTAAATTGCGAGTTTTGATTATCAGTCACACGTATGTAGTGGGAGTAAATCAAGGAAAATTAAAGACGATCTCCGATACTAAAGAAGTGGAATTAGCTCTGCTTGCTCCCAATAACTGGAAAGCTTTAGAATGGAATCGTTTTCTACCATTAGAAACGCCTTTTCCACAAATTCGTATTTACTCCGCACCTGTTTATTTTACAGGTAGGGTTGGCGCACATTTATATACACCTTGGAAAATATGGCAAGTGATTAACGATTTTCAGCCAGATTTAATTCAGGTTGAAGAAGAAATTTTTTCTCTATGTGCTTTGGAGGTCGCCGTTTTGGCAAAACTTTATAATAAACCCATGGTAGTATTTGGTTGGGAAAATCAACAGCGATCGCTGCCTTTGCTCAGGCAATGGGTACGTAATTTTGTTATGGGTACGACTAATCTTTACATCGCTGGCAATCAGGATGGCGCGGCAGTAATGCGTAACTGGGGTTACACCAGACAAATAGAGGTAATGCCTCAAATGGGAGTAGATACTGTCTTATTTTCTCCTCAATTTTCTACTAATAATAATGAATTGAATATTGGTTTTCTTGGCAGACTAGTACCAGAAAAAGGAATTGATATTTTATTCACTGCTGTGAGTCAATTACGCAAACAAGGTTTGAATTGCCGAATCATTATTTGCGGTTCTGGTTCTAGTGAAGCTGAGTTGAAACAAATGGCAGCCCAGCAAAATATCGCGGATATTGTGACTTGGAAAGGCGCAGTTCGCCATGAAGAAGCCCCCAAGGAAATGAGTAAATTTGATATCTTAGTGCTTCCTTCTCGCACTGTTGCTACTTGGAAAGAACAGTTTGGTCATGTGATCGTTGAGGCAATGGCAATGGGTATCCCTGTAGTCGGTTCTGACTGTGGTGAAATTCCCAATGCGATCGCCAATCGCGATCTGATATTTCCTGAAGAAGATGCTGCTGCTTTAGCAACAATTTTAAAGCGAGCGATCGCCGATATAGATTGGCGACAGGAAATGGGTAAATATGGCATCGAACGAGTGCAAAACTACTATTCTCACGAACGAATTGCTCAAAGACTAATTGATTTGTGGCAAAAAATAATCTCAAATTCAAATTAACCCATGAATAAACCAAGTAGATTTGTTGGTATCGATCTTTGCCGAGGTTTAGCAGCATTTGCCGTAATTTTGGTACATTCAGGAGATGAGACTTGGGGGATTCCTATAACAGAACAAGCAAGACAATTTAGATATTTATTTTATTTCGCTGTTCCGTTTTTTTTAGCAGCATCTTTTTATTTTTCAACTAAAAAATCACCCTTAAATATTGCAATTTCTTTTTGGCAAAAAAAAATGCAGCGAATTCTTGTTCCATATTTGTTTTGGAGTCTTTTTTATTTAATATTCAAATCAATTGTTTTTTTTATGAGCGATCGCACCAGTGAAATTCAGAAGTTATTGTCCGATCCATTGGCAATTATTTTATTTGGTGGTGCTTCTTATCATTTATATTTCTTACCTCTGTTAGCTTCTGGAACTTTATTATTATGCCTAGCTAACTATTTTACTCAAAAGCAAAATCCTCTAGCGCTATTATCTTTATTTTCTGTATTAAGCATTGTTGTTTATCAGTTGTTATTAGCATCTAATAATTCTTTTGATTTAGGTACTTATACAGCCTTTGATCGAGTATTGGATTCAACAACCGCAACTGGCTGGAATTATTCTATTTTAAGAATTTTTTTAGTAAATTTAGCCTGGATTTTGAGATGTTTACCATATTTCTTTATCGCGATGCTCATCAACCAATTTTTATTACAAAACAACTGTAAATGGCTTTATAAACAACAAACTGCTGTATTACTATTTTTGGTTTTTTTGTCTGTCGATATTATGGGAAAAAACTTTATCCCTAGCGCAGTAAATGAAATAGCGATCGCTTTTTTATTACTATTATGGGGAATTTCAATTTCTCACTATTTTAAAGATAATAAATATAATGCTGTAATAACTAATTTAGGCTCATGCTCTTTTGGTATTTATTTAATTCATCCCCTGATTAAAAGCGTAATAGAAATTGTAATTATTAAGCTAATACCTCAGCTTACCCAAAGTGTTTCTCTAACTTCAATGTTGGTTTACTCTGTATCTAGTTTTTTAATTAGTTGGATTTTGGTTGCACTTTTGCTAAAAAACAAAGTATTTTCCCAGTATATGTAACAATTTTTGGTAATGTTATTAGGCAACCTTTAGTCATAGTTTATGGAGTAAATAAATGCGAGTAGCAATTGTACGGAGGGAAGCAAAAGTTGCTTTTAGTATGGATGTTTATGCAGATAATTTAGTATCTGAATTAAAAGCTCTTCGTCCTGAATGGGAAATTATTCAAATAGCTCCCGAACCTTGGAGTAAAGATTTAGAAAACTTATGGCACTCTGGTAATCCATTACGCAAATATTACGAACGTTTTTTCAATCACCCCCATGCAGTTACTCAGCTAGAAGTCGATTTGTTTCACATTATCGACCACACTGATGGTCATATTGCTTACTGGTTAAAAAAATTAGGTAAGCCAATAATTATAACCTGTCACGATTTAGTACAGTATGTCTATCCTGAAATTCTACGAGATCAGTCGCGCTTACCTGCAGTAAGCATGGCAACTTGGCGTTATTCAGTTGGAGGAATGAAAATAGCAGATCGTATTATTGCTGTTTCAGAAAATACAGCAAAAGATGTTACTCAAATGTTAGATATAACTTCAGAAAAAGTAGCAGTAGTTCCTAATGGAGTTGATTCTCAATTTAGAATTATATCTCAAGACCATGTAAAAACTATTAGACAACAACATACCAATTCTGCTGAAGAAATTTGTTTGTTGACTGTAGGGTCAAGTCATAAACGCAAGAATATTTTGACAATTCTAAAAGCTTTAGAAACTCTAAGAGAAAGAGGGATGCCCGTTCGCTTATGGAAAGTTGGCAGCGATTTTACCTTAGAACAAGAAACTTATGTTCGAGATCACCATCTCGAACCTCAAATAACCTGGATAAAACAACCAGATAAAGAAACTTTAATCAAGCTCTATAATGCTGCTGATATATTACTTGCACCTTCTTTATATGAAGGATTTGGTTTAACAATTTTAGAAGCGATGGCTTGTGGAACTCCTGTCATTACTTCCAATGTCTCATCTTTGCCAGAAGTTGCTGGTGATGCTGCCATTTTAGTCGATCCTATGGACGTTAACATAATCGCTGAATCAATTTGCCATTTAAGTCGAGATTCTCATTACTCTAAAATTTTAATAGATCGAGGCTTAAATCGCGCCAGCTCAGCCTCTTGGATAAAAACAGCTAAAAAGGTAGCTTCAATATACGAAAAATTTAAATAAAATAGCACAATACAGATATACAATATGAATTATCTTAGAAGCACGTAAATTTTAAACTACTTGTTTTGAGATTCTGGACTATTAATTTAATTCAAGGAATTATCTAATGAGAAAAATACCTAGAATCAATATGATTAGGCGAGATGACTGGCTAATTGAAGCTTGTCGAAATAAGCGAGTATTACATATTGGTTGTACTGATAGTCCTATTACCACCGATAAAATCGCTAATCGAGAACTATTACATTTCAAACTGTCAGCAGTAGCCAAACAAATTATTGGTTTGGATATCGACCAAGAAGGAATAGAAACGCTATCAAAATTGATGCCCGATCATACTTTTTTGTTTCACAGCGCAGAAAAACTTGATTCTTGTCAAGAACTTTCTGAAAAACGTTTTGATATCATCGTAGCAGCTGATGTCATCGAACATATGTCAAATATTGGTCTTTTTCTTGAAGGAGCTACAAAGTTACTCGAGCCCCAAGGCAAACTCTTAATTGCAACTCCTCAGTCTTTTTCTATTAAGCGTATGATTCCTATGCTGCTTATGGGATACGAATACGTTCATGAAGATCATATTGGCTATTTTTCAGTGGCAACTTTGATTCGTCTTCTTTCTCGTTATGGAATGCAAATAAGTCAAGTTTATATGTTTCAGTGGTACAACCCAACTTTTAAGAACCGGTTTGCCAACACTTTATTATTGCCAATTCTGCACTTATCTGGCGGACGTTTGTGTGACGAAGTTGCTCTGGAAGTTAAGATGTTTAAAGATTGACAAAATTCATAATCTCTAAAATCTAGCTTACTTGAGAAGGCTATCTGCAATTCTAATAAATTTTTTTAATATGAAAGTTCTTTTATCTGCATATTCTTGTGAACCAAATAAAGGTTCAGAACGCGGCGTAGGTTGGAATTTAGCTAGAGAAGTTGCTAAACATCATGAAGTCTGGGTATTAACGAGACCTGACGAAAGTCGAGAAGCAATTGAAGCAGAATTAGCACAAAATCCAGTTCCCAATTTACATTTTACCTATTTTACTCTTCCATTCTGGCAAGATAGTCTACGTTGGGGACAATCTGGAGCGATGCAACTTCATTACTATCTCTGGCAAATCCAGGCATATTTTGTAGGACGAGATTTACACCGCAAAATTGGATTTGATTTAGTCCATCATGTTACTTTTGTGCGGTATTCTTCTCCTAGTTTTCTTTCGTTATTACGCATTCCCTTTGTCTGGGGTCCTGTAGGTGGTGGAGAGTCAGCACCCCTAACTTTTTGGACTGATTTTAATTGGCAAAATAAGCTGTATGAAATTTTGCGCTGGACATGGCGAACAATTGGTGAACTTGATCCTTTTACTCGCTTAACTGCTCGAAGAAGCGCGATTGTCTATGCAACGACCAAAGATACAGCCCAAAGACTTAGTAAACTGGGTGCAACTCATATTAAACGAGCTTCAGAATCTGGTATTTCTCAATTAGAGATTGAACAACTTAGTCAATGTCCACCCCCAAGTGATTCTCCAATTCGATTCATTAACATTGCACGTCTTCTTCACTGGAAGGGAATTTATTTGGGGTTGCGAGCATTTGCAGAAGCTAATCTTACGGATGCTGAATACTGGATTGTCGGAGAAGGAACTGAATTAGAAAAGTTGCAAGCTCTTGCCTTAGATTTGGGTATTATCAAGCAAGTGAAGTTTTTCGGTCTATTAAATCGTGAGGAAGTTTTAGTAAAGCTAGGACAATGTTCGGCTTTGGTACACCCTAGTTTACATGATTCAGGAGGATGGGTTCCTTTGGAAGCCATGGCATCTGGTAGACCTATTATTTGTCTAGATTTGGGAGGACCATCAGAACTGGTCACATCAGAAATTGGAATCAAAGTTCCAGCACACAATCCCCAACAGGCAGTTACAGATCTCGCTAACGCAATGGTGAAACTAGCTGGAAATCGAGATTTATGCACTACAATGGGACGAGCAGGACAACAAAAAATTAAAGACTGTTATAGTTGGGAAACAAAAGGAAAATGGCTAGCCAATGTTTACGAAGATTTTGCCAACCATTTTGATAACAAACAAGATATAAGCACAACTAAGTCTTAAATTTAAAACTCTAATTATAAGCTTTTTTTATTGAGTAAGTATGGGAGCATCCCACTTATGCAACCGACTAATTTCTGTTTTTTGTCAAGTGCATAAAAATCTCGGAAAAATAGTCGTTTTGACAATAAGTATAATTACTTAATCGAAAAAGTGGGATGCTCCCAGTAAGTATTGCTGATATTATTTATTTACCACGAATTTTGATTGATGTATTTCAATAAGTTGAAAATATTATTTTTTTGCATAGGTATTTTTCTGAGCCTGGCTATGTCAGGATGCGATCGCGGTTATTTTGTTTCTGCTGAAGGTTCAGACGATAATTCTGGGACTATTAACCGCCCATTCAAAACCGTTCAAAAGTGTGCCGATGTAGTTCAACCAGGAGAAACTTGTTGGTTGAGAGAGGGAATTTATCGTGAAACAATCAAGCCAGCAGTTTCAGGAACAAGCGAAAAGCCAGTAACCTTTGCAGCCTACAAAAACGAAAATGTAACCATATCTGGAACTGAAATAGTTACAGGATGGAGTTTAGACCGCAACTCAATTTTTAGCACTAATGTATCTTTGCCTATTGATGGTTATAAAGATACTGGCTTTTTAGCCAATCAGGTTTTTGTCAATGGGGTCATGATGCCTGAAGCTCGTTTTCCCAATTTAGACGAAAAGCGTGATTTTTTGCGTCCAACTCTCATTGGAGGCGGCTTAAAAAGTGAGGGCGGAACGGCAGCTTCAATTGAAAACAGTGAAGTTCCGACTTTATCACAGGGTTGGACTGGTGCCAAGGTCTGGGCGAATGAATGGTACACTACTCGCACGGGTACAATAACTGGTGGCAAGACAGAAAAATTAACTGCTCAAATGACTGCTTCTTGGGAGCAAGGGGGATTCTGGCTCTATTTTTTTGGTAAGTTAGAATTGCTCGACAGTCCAGGAGAATGGTTTTATAAATCTAATAAAAAAACTTTATATCTTTGGTCGCCCAATAGCAAAAAACCCAGTCAGGTGGAATTTAAACAACGCAATTTTGCTTTTGATTTGAGCGATCGCTCTTACATTAATGTACGCAATATAAATCTATTTGCTAATACCATTACCACTAGCGATCGCAGCACTGGCATAGTTATTGATGGTATTCGGGCAAAATATATATCCCACCACATGACCTTGCCACCTTTACCAGAGACAGAACAAGCACCTAACTCTGATGGTGCTTTGGTTTTGGCTTCCCATGCCCATGATACGGGAATTCAGCTTCGAGGTAGTGGCAATACTTTAAAAAACTCTGTGATTGAATGGAGTTCTGGTAATGGCGTACTGCTAGAGGGGAAAAATCATCAAGTAACCAACAATATTATTGCTAGTACCAATTATATGGTTTCCTATGCTGCTCCAGTCCGTATCAATGGTAATGGTCATCAAATCACCCACAACACCATTACACGTGCTGGTCGTGATGCAATTAATATTGATTGGCATACCGCAGGTATTGATGGTCGCAATCTCGAAATTGCCTATAATGATATTTCTCAGTTTGGAATGCTTAGTACCGATTTGGGTGCTATTTACGCTTGCTGTCATATTAATCTAGAAGGTGGTTCGATTCATCATAACTGGATTCGAGATACCAAGGCTTTTAGTAACGCTTGGGGAACTCGGGGTATATATTTAGATCTAGAAAGTTTTAATAGCACCATTCATCACAACGTAGTCTGGAACTTAATTTGGGGTAAGGATAACTACAATTTGCTTGTCGGTAGCCCTAGAGGACGAGATCGAGTTTTCAACAATACTTTTCTGGGAGAAGTAACTATGGAAGGAGGTCCTGTTGAGACGCGGAATAATATTTTTGCAGGATCGAAAAGTATAGCTGCCGATAAACAGTCTAATAATTTGTTTATGAATACAGATATCAAATTTTCTCAACCCCCCACAGAAGAATCAAAATCGATTCCTGACTTTAGCTTACAGCCAGATTCACCAGCAGTTGATGCAGGAGTTGTCATTCCTGGCATTACAGATGATTACGTCGGTGATGCTCCTGATATAGGTGCCTATGAAAGAGGTAAACCAGTCTGGAAAGCAGGGTCAACTTTGGAATATACTCCGAAAAAAAATAACTAGATATGCACGTTTTAATTGCAGCTTTACATTGACCAATTCACCCGACTGGAGTTTACCGACACGCGATAAATTTAGCTATCGGTACTTAAACACTGACGGGGAGACAACCATTACAATTTAGATATGACAAAGGGTCTAGAGAATTTAGTAGCTAGATAAAAATACCAGTGTAATTGACTTGATAATCAAGGGTAAAATCTTCAAAACCAGTGAAATTATTAAATAATTACACTTATTTTAGGTTGTAGGGTTAAAAATAAATAAAAAAGAAAATAGATTTTGTTCTTAGATTAAATAAAAATACTAAAATAAAACCTCATTATCAGAAATATCAATCTCTTGATTCTTTAAATATAAAACCAGGAGATAGAGTTTCATATAACAAAGTCTTGGTGACAGAAGAAAATAAAAAAAAACGATTTAATATAGTAGTTTATTGGCGAAGAAAATATAAAAACAAACAATTGCCTAGCCCCTGGTATTTACTAACTAATCTGGAAAATAAAGAGGAAGTTATCAAGATATTTGCCTCTCGTGGTGGCATTGAAGCTATGTTCCGTGATTGTAAAAGTGGTGGTTATAATTTAGAAGGAAGCCAAGCTAATACTCAACGTCTTACTAATTTGATTTTACTGATAGCGATCGCCTACACGGCAAGCTGTTTAGTAGGTTTAAAAATTAGAAATACTGGACATCAAGAGTATATTAATCGCCTCAAAATTGAAGGAAAAAACCGACCAAGACACAGTTGTTTTTGGACAGGATTATACGGTACGACATGGATATGATCTATGGATATATGCTGGGAGTGGGTGGAAAAGTTAATGAAAATAGCTATCAATAAACTACCATTTTATCTCCAAGGTCTCAACGCTATGAAACGCATACAGAGTATAGTTTAGCCTGGTTGTCTGCCCGTCAGGCTAAATTGTCTAATCTTATTTCTTCTCTATTGTCTAATTGACTAATAACTTTTACCTTTCTATTTTTGGCTAATCCTCATCTATCAAAACACGGTGGCATGGCTGCGGGAGTTGTTTCTTTCATAATGGCGATCGCAGAAAAATAATAACGCTAAAGTTAATCAGTAAAAGCATTTTATCTTGTTAGGACTACTAAAGTTGTTTAAGTACCGTTAATCATTTGCCATTAGTTTATGATAATAGAAAACAAAATACTCTTGACTGTCCCAACTGCTCTAACTTACAAATACCTTAGCTTCAAATTCGCCTATATCAATCGTTAATTTTTCTTCTTTTGCTTCGACATCATAGTTATTTGTCCATTCATGCCAAGTACCTGATTGGGGAAAATGGTCGATAGTATAATCTTTCAAAAAATTGTCCGAGAAATTAACAACAACTGCCACGCGAGAACCTTCATCATTCCAGCGAGTGTATGCTAAAACTTTACTCTCGGCATCTTCGTAGAAAAAGTCAATATTATCAGTACGCAAAGCATGATTTCCTGTCCTCAAAGCAATTAAGCCTTGATAATAGCCAAGCAAATTTTTATTAAGGTCATTTTCTAGCAATGTCCAATCAATTTTGATTTCTTCTTCTGGGTTGTATTCCCCAAACTCATTACCCATCCAAACCAAAGGTACGCCAACCGCGGTCATTAATAAGACCGCACCTAGTTTTGCTCGTTTAAAAGCCGACTCGTCCGAAATATTGCGATCGCCTAACTCTGCTAGAGTATACTGATGATCGTGACAGGCTATATAGTTGATTACGGTAGCCGTCCCGCCATAACCCTGTTGTCGGCAGTCGATAACTTGTTTAAAACCTTCTAGGTCAAGCTCATCACCGCAGATATGTTTTAAAGCCTGTATATAAAAGCTTTCGTGCCAACAAGCATCCATTGGTTTATTGTATCCAACTAGATCGGGATTTTCGGGAATGTATTCGGCAGTATTAAAAAATGGCTTTTGACCGACTGCCTGTCTGCCTTGTTCGGCTATCCAAGTCAAAAACTCAAAGTTGCCAATTTGTTTGGAAGCATCAAAACGAATACCGTCGATATGATATTCCTCAATCCAAAAACGGACTACGTCACCAATAAATTGCCATGCAGGTTTGAGATCTAAGTTTTCATCGTACTTGTCGTAATCAAACTCCGGACCCCAGCTATTATCAGGATCGGACGGCTCACGACTGTACCAGTAGTCAAAGTTTATTTTGGTTAAGGGTGCTTCCGTATCGGAATGGTTAAAAATACAGTCCATTAAGACGCGCATACCTCTACTATGACATTCATCAATCAAATGTTTCAAATCTGCGGTTGAACCATAACTCGACTCGACAGCAAAATAGTGACGAGGATTATAACCCCAGCTATTATCTCCTGGAAATTCTTGTGTGGGCATCAGTTCAACTGCATTGATGCCCAGTTCGCTCAAATAGTCTAGTTTATCAATAACGTCTTTAAATGTACCGCGCTTTTTCCCCTCTCCTTCGCCACCCGAAAAT
Source organism: Chroococcales cyanobacterium (assembly GCA_038259125.1). Classification (GTDB taxonomy): domain Bacteria; phylum Cyanobacteriota; class Cyanobacteriia; order Cyanobacteriales; family Xenococcaceae; genus Waterburya. The sequence goes on from JBBSPC010000022.1 coordinate 39,659, forward strand.
CCACCGACATATAGTTCGTAGATAACCAACTCTTCATTACTAGGTAAAGGCTTGTCGTCGTGTTGCCAAGTATAATTATCAACAATCTTTTTGCCGTCTTTAATCTGAATTACGCTGTTTTGACTCTCATCGTCAATACTTGTAGCGTAAGGATCGTTAACGTCAACCCATTCATCAGCTTCTAAAAAATGAGATTGAGACTGGACGCGAAATTTATACTGGTAAACTCCATCTTCTAACTCAACTTTTGCCCGAAAATAACCTTGTTTATCCTTCTGCATTGATATCTCAGACCAGTCAGAAAAACTACCCTTTAAAGCTGCACTGTTGTTATAAGGAGCAAATAACTTAAATTCAGTCGAGTTAGCCATTTTGATTCTTCAATAGTTAAAATTGTTTCTGCAATATTACAGAAGTCGATTCAATTATTTGTCTGCCTAGAGAAATAAATTCAAGAATTAATCCATTTCCAAAGAGGGTGTTTTTTACCACTTGCCAAAATTTTCTCTACTCGTTTTTCCAGTTGGCGTTTTTCGCTCTTTGGCAAACCCCAAATAAGATTGCGACTTTGCCAGACTAAAACAGATATAGTAACTGCGACGCAAAAAGCCAGACAGAGTGTAGGCAAGAAATTAAAATGAAGCCCATAATATACTGCTGCCCAAGTAAAGTAATCAAACCACAGAGCAATTTCTGCTTTTAAGTTCCAAAGAGCATAAAGTCCAAAAGTAAGCCAGCTAAACAAGACAAATAGCCAGCGACCATAGACGGTTAACTGATGTAGTCTCAATACCTTATGCTGAAAATCAGATTGAAATTTGCTCATTGTGCTTTACTCAGATGCAGAATTCTTTGCTCATCGTGACTATTTTTATTCTGATATGGGCAAATCAGATCCTGCCACCGTATTTTTTCTTTTGTTTCTCCACCAAGCAAGGAGCGTACTGGCAATAAAAATACTAGAGTATGCACCCAAAATAAAGCCGATAATTAATGCTAAAGCAAAGAATTTTAGAGTTTGTCCCCCAAAAAAGAAGATGCCTAATAAGGGTAGTAAAGTTGTCAAGGTCGTATTGATAGAACGTCCCAAAGTCTGACTAACAGCATTGTCAACAATTTCGTTGATCGACAATTCGGGGCTGGTAGCTAAATTTTCGCGAATGCGATCGTAAATGACGACAGTATCATTAACCGAAAAACCAATAATGGTTAAGAGCGATACCAGAAATAAGCTATCTACTTCTAAGCCCATTACCAAGCCCAAGAACGAGAAAACACCTGCTGTAATTAAAACATCATGAAATAAAGCAGCGATCGCAAAAAAAGCATAATCAAACTGAAAACGAATACTCAAATAGACAATAATGCCAAAAAATGCCACCAACAATGCTAATATTCCCGATACAAACAGTTCTTCACCAATAGTTGGTCCGACTGAATCAATCTGAATGGTCTGACTATCAAATTTACCAATAGCATCACTCAGAGAATTGAGCAGCTTAGTACGCTGTTCGCCATCAATATTTTCTGTCCGTACCGAGAGTATTTGCCGCTCATCTCCCAATAGCTGAATACTGCTATTGCCCAATTCCTGACTATCTAAAACTTCTCGCACCTGAGCCGTATCTATAGGCTGATTGCAATTGCCCGCTACCGAGCAATCTTTGGTGACTTGGATTCGAGTACCGCCGATAAAATCAAGACCTGGACGTAGAGGGGCATTTAAGATAGTAAAAGAGACAATCATCATCGCAATACTCGCAAGCATAGCTGTTCCAGAGATTGTCCACCATAAGCCTCGTCTTTTAGTAACGCTAAATTTCATTTTTCAATTTATTGATAATTGATAATTGCGAGACAGTTACGTTGCGGAGGTTTCCTCCGTTGAGTAAACTGTCGAGGTCGATCATTGATTACTGGTTGCTGAATTTAAATTGGGGCAGAATAATTCTGGCTTTTGTCGGACTTTGGGTAAGCTCAAAACTACCAACAGCATCAAGGTACGACTACAGGTAACGGCAGTAAACATACTTACCACTACGCCAACAAGCAGGGTAACGGCAAAACCTTTGACTAAACCAGAACCAAGCCAGAGTAAAGCCAAACAGGCGATCGCTGTCGTCACGTTACTATCTAAAATACTCGAAAATGCTCGAAAAAATCCCGACTCTACGGAGCGATAGAGAGTTTTACCTACCCGCAATTCTTCTCTAGTGCGCTCAAAAATAAGCACATTAGCATCTACCGCCATGCCGATGCTGAGGATGAATCCCGCTATTCCTGGTAAAGTCAGAGTCACTCCTATCAAAGCGTAGCAAGCCATAGTCAATAAAGCATAAACAATTAAGGCAACATCAGCAATTACCCCTGGCAGACGATAATAAACTACCATAAAAACAAGTACTAAAACCAAACCCACACAGCCAGCAACAATACTACGGCGCACACTGTCTTGTCCTAAAGTTGCACCAACGGTTCGGTTTTCGACGACGGAAATAGGGAAGGGTAGAGAACCACCTTTAATTTGAATTGCTAAGTCTTTAGCACTGTCTATATCGAAGTTGCCAGTAATAACGGCTCGACCTCCTGCAATGCCTGTATCAGCAAATTCTGGTCCCACAACCGGAGAGCTAAGTAACTGATCGTCAAGGAAAATACCGATACTACGACCAGTACCTGCCAGGTTTTTGGTCAACTCAGCAAACTTTTTGCCTCCAGCATCATTAAAATTAATTGCCACCTCCCAGCGTTTTCCTGTAGAATCAGGCTGTGGGCGAGCATCGGTAAGGTTTGTACCCGTTAGACCAACAGATTTAAACAAGCCATTGATCGCCTGATTAGATTTCTGGAGTGATTCTTGAATTTTTGCTAGCTTTTCTTGATTACCTTTTGGCA
>JBBSPC010000023.1:0-42188 GCA_038259125.1 Chroococcales cyanobacterium
TCATCTACAAGGACAAAAACTATGACTAATAGGCTTTCAAAGTCTATGCTATTCATGAGGAAAGATATTTAGATGGACAGCTTGATAACTTTCATCTTCTGTCTTTTCCTCCTTTTTTCCTAATTCACACTAGGCGTAAATCATCATGGTCAAAGTCAAAATAGACAAGACACAATCGACATCTACAATTATTGCTACTCGTCCAGGTATTCAGATTTCCAACTGTAAGAAGGGTGGTGTAGGAAAGACATTACTATCTAAATTAAAGGCTGCTTACTGTTTAGAATCTAAGCTAGATTTTTATGCGGTAGATGCAGATAGACAAGAGAGTTTTTTGAAGGCTTACCCTGAATTTGCCTTGCCGACTAGATTTAGTGAGTTAGATCGGAATTTGAAGATACCCGATCGCATTTTGGATTTGGCTTTAGAGAAATTGGTGTTGGTGGATTTGCCAGGAAATATTGAGGAGGCGTTTAATCATTGGCTGACGGCTAGCGATATTCTAGAGGCTTCAAAAGACTTAAATGTAGAGATTCAGAATTGGTATGTGCTGGATGATTCGACTGAATGTTATGAGGGATTTTTGAGAACGCTGGAGTTTGTTAAAGACAATGCGACTCATATATTAGTGAGGAACTTGGGCAGATGTGAAGACTGGGAAAGCTTTGACCACTTTATTACACCTGGGTTGATTGCTGAATATAGGTTGAAGGTAATTGACCTACCAAAGCTGAGGTTTGATACAGCGACGACGGTTTATAAGAATGCTCTGAGTTTTACTGATGCTAGAAGATATTCAGAGTTTAGTACCGCTCAGTTAGCAGGTCTAAGAGGGTATATGCGACGGGTATATTCTGTATTAGATTCTGCTGGTTTTAATGTTGAAAGTCTGAGGTTGGATTCATGACTTATTTAAAGAAGCCAACTTTACCTCAACAGCAGAATGAGCTACGAAAACTTATAGATGAACGGCTAAACGGGGAAGACTTAAAAGTCAAAGAGCGAGTATATCAATGGCTGAACGACAATCAGTATTTTGTTGATAATGAGTTGTTTGATTTCTATTTCTGTGTGGCTCAGAATATTGCTGCTGTTGAGGTGCTGGGTGGTTCGGGGGAAAAGATAGTTAAGGCAAAAGCTGAGTTAGAAGAGTCGGCTGAAGTTTATACAAGTCAGGTAGTCGATCTTTCTAATTGGATGCAGGAGAAGTTAGAGAACCAGTTGCAGAGCGTTCAGTCCAATCAGCAGAAACTAGATACAAAGCTGGTTGAGGTAATAGAAGGATTGACTACAGAGCGTCGGAATTTACAAACTGTTTCGACAGGATTGGTTAACTCGGCTTCGGTGCTGTTGAAGAAGCAGAATCAATTGGTGATACAGACTGAAGATGTTATCAAGCACACTCGTCAAACCGTTATGATTGCTTGGATTATTCCTATCGTAACGTTACTAGGGTGTATGGCTGTGTTGTGGATGATGAATAGATGATTTATTCTGTCCAGTAATTATTGTCTCTAATAGCTTTAGAAATAGAGGCTCACCATGATTCATCAATCGTACAGATGGCTTTTCGTCAAATACTTCAGGATAAAAAGTTACTAGATAATTTTTATCCTTGTAGGTCAATTCCCAGATATGATCGCCTTGTGACTCAAAAAAGATATTATTGGCTATTAATATTTGGGAGTTAGTCAATAGTGCTTCTATTTGTTCTGAAGTAATAGGACTAGAAACAAGTGGTTTTTGAATTTCTTTTAGGTCAGCTTCTACATCCATTGCGCTCATCTCTTCCAAGCCAGGTCGCAAAGGTCGGGTATCTAGCACCTGTTCAAATTCTGCTAGCAATACCCCTTCTTCTTCTGGATCGGCACTCATAACAGCCTGTTCTATAAATGTAGGAACTTGAGCGAGGATCGGCTGTAGATTACCAACTACACTTTGAAAAGCATTAATACGATCGCGCAATCTTCGATAGACTTTTGCTTCTACCGTACCGTCATAATAGAAGTTATGGATGTTAACTGTTGAATAAACTTGACCAATGCGATCGATTCTACCAATACGTTGTTCCACTCTCATGGGATTCCAGGGTAGGTCATAGTTTATTAGTACTCCACAAGTTTGTAAGTTTAATCCTTCACTAGCAGATTCAGTACAGAGTAATATTTTTATTTCCCCTTCTCGAAACTGTTGTTTGATTTCTTCTTTGGGTAATTTTTGCCATTCGCCTGCTTGATAAAGTTCGCCTCCTCTCCCTGAATAGCAAGCTACTTGAGAACCAAATAGCTGTTGTAAGTTCTCTCGTAAATAATCCATCGTGTCAGTGTACTGAGTAAAAACAATCGCACTTTCTCTTTGACTCAGTTCTTGGCGTAGAATCGTAATGAAATGAGATAGCTTACTATCTTCTCCCGTATTCTCAAACCGTCGTAGTAAATCTTCTAGATATTCAATCTCTTTGGGATCTACTGGTTCTTTTAAATAGGCTTCCAAACCTGTAATTACTGAATCATCTGCATCATCTAAATCACTAAGATCGTCTTGAGGAATTTCTTTAATCCCTTCTAAGCGTCGCTGGAGGGATTCGCGGATGGCATAAAAGGAACTAGTAAGACGTTTGCGATATAGTGTCATCAGGAAGCCTAAAGCCTTGCGGTTTTCCTTTTGGGCTAGTCTGTAAAAATGACGAACATAATCGCTAACAGCTTGATAGAGAGGTATTTCTCGCTGAGGTTCAAGAGAGATCGCATTATCGATCACAATTCTTTGTGGAATATCTTTGTCGAGAAGTCCTAATTTATAATACTGACGGAGAGTATCGCGGGTGTGGCGAAACATCAAATCTTTCAAGGGTGTATTGACTGTTAGATATTGCCGAGATAGATCGATAAATTCGGCATCTTTAGCTAGTTTTTTGCCGTTAACAATACTCCTGCCATCTTGCCAAATATTCTGTAACCTACTAGCAAGTAATCTCTGATTGTTCTCGATCAGATGTTGTTTGAGGCGATCGCATTCAGATCCGCAGCGAAAATAGTCCGTAGCCATGTATTGCCAAAATTCCAGGGTGCGGTCATCTGGTTCGCTAGAGAGAGATGAGAAATAATTACAGAAATTATCGCCAAAACTCCAATGTCCTTCTAGTCCTAGTAAATTGAGCAAGTCAAATACTTCAATCGGATCGATTTGCATCGGTGTGGCAGAAAGAAGAATCAAGGATTTGGTTTTATCTTTGAGTTGCTGTAGTAGCTGTAGCAAGCGATTAGGAGTATCTTTACGCTGTTGAGGACTTTTACGACGAGCATGATGAGCTTCATCAACAATGACTAAATCCCAAGGTTCAGCATTCAATAATTCCGTCATTCTCTCAGTGCGACGCACTAAATGAGATGAGGCTAAAACTAAGTCTTCAGCATTCCAGGGATTAAGGGCTGGTGTAGTTGTCTTACCGTAACAATCTTTGAACTTGCCTTGGCTATAGCTGGCGAAGTGGAGATTAAATTTTTCGCGTAATTCTTCTTGCCATTGGGGTTGAACGCTAGCAGGGGCAAGCACCAAAACTCGTTCAACCTTTTGACTGACGATTAAATAACGCAGAATTAAGCCTGTTTCAATGGTTTTTCCCAAACCTACTTCGTCAGCAATCAGAAAGCTACAGGGAAACTTATCTGCAACCCGTCGGAGGATTTTTAGCTGGTGCGCCCAAGGTTCAATCGGAATAGATTTGAGGCAAAAATCTAAACAACCTGGATGATTATGGAGATTGAGTAGTTGGCTAAACGCTTCTTGTTCTAGTTGAATTTCAGCAGGGCTTAAAAGCTTGGAATTAGTTACTTTTGGAGTTACAGAATTTTCTTCCGTTATCAATTTCTGAACTGTCAAATCCTCGCTTTCTTCTGGCTTTAAATCATCTTCTTTCTTCCAAATTGGTTTAGTGGTTGGCGTGTAGCGTAATAGTTTTTGCTTGACTGCTTCTGGAATATCAAAGATTTTGACATTAGGTGACATATCATTCCACAGTTGTTCAAAACGATATGCTTCTTCGTTAACTCTTTCTAAATCACGATCGCCTTCCCAATCGCAGTAAACATGAAAGGATTCAACATTTTTCTCCCATCCACCTAAAGATTCATTGTTTGAGCCACTAAAAGCAACGCGATCTCCTTTACTATCGGTAAAGATACCGACCTTCTCATGAAAGATATGCTGCGGATCTAATAAGAGATCGCTTTCTATCGGAATTCCTTTGTTCTTAGTAGGAACGGCAATTTTTACATCCAAATACTCATTTTGAATCAACCAGCTAAGTATTTCAAAGTGCTTAAGTTGGACAAAGTTCTCTGGTGCTTGTAAATCGGCATCAAGACGAAAAGCCAAAGCCTCTCTAAGTTCATAACCCTTTTCTATCGCTGCTATATCCTGAGGACTAAATTGACAGCCCATAATCAAGCGCATCTTGCCCTGATTATGCAACATTGCCCCAATTCCTCTAGCTACTTTGCTGAGGATGGCACTACCAAAGAATCCAGACTTGCGATCGTACTGCACGGCACATTCCAATGCAGGGATATAAAAATCTGCAATGGGGTTGTTTTCATTACTCGAATAGCTAATGCGCCAGGAGCGATCTTGTAAGTGCATGAATTGAGAATGATTATGGGCTGTTTCTCAATTCAATGCTTTATTTAACTTACAGTCTGTGAGTTCGATCTCCTGTTTAGTGTGTTTTCTCCAGGCAATCAATGAATTTCGTCAAGCTTAGAAAAGCTGTTATCTTCATATGAGACGATTTAAAGGGGGGTCAGGAATTAAAATATGCCTGAAATTTTCGTGTTTGGTGGATGTAACGGCAGTGGTAAAACCACCCTGGCTGCTAACTTTTTAAGTTCAATAACTGATGTCGAATACGTTAATGCGGATATTATTGCAGCACAACTCAATCCTTTTGATGTTGAAGCTGTGGCAATTCGAGCAGGTAGAATGATGTTAGAAAGACTTAATGCTTTAGCTACTTCTGAGGTTGACTTTGCTTTTGAAACGACATTAGCAGCACGTAGTTTCGCTAAATTTTTGAGGGAATGCAAAAATAAAGGATATCAAGTTAATTTGGTTTATGTTTGGCTGAGGAGTGTTGAATTAGCAACTAATCGAGTTGCCAAAAGGGTAGCGTCTGGAGGTCATAATATTTCTGAATCTACTATCATTAGAAGATATAACAGAGGTAGGCAAAACTTCATTGAACTCTATATGCCTATAGCCGATCGCTGGAGAGTTTATGATAATTCGGAAGCCAAAATCGAACCAATAGCTTATTGTTTTGATTCAAGACGATCTCCAACTATTCTTCAGCCTAATACCTGGAATAAAATTATTAATTATTAAATGAATTAATTATGAGTCAAATAAATTTTACGGATTCCCAACAAATAGACGCAATATTTCAAGAGGCGGTAGATAAAGCGATCGCTAAACACCAAGAGCGAGGCGAATCAATTGCGATCGCAGATAAAAACGACAAAGTTCGTATTATTGCAGCAGAAGATATCGATCGCCTTCAATTACAAAAAATTCAGAAGTAAAGAATTATTAAAAAACTTTATTTATTAATTATCTTCGTACAGATCCAATTCCTCAGTTAAAGCGGTAAGCTCATCCAATGACTGACTTCTCTTCGTGTCAATATTTGCTTTATATTGGTATAAATCTTGAGCGAGAATACGTCGATGTTTCCCTACTTTGCGATGGGGTATTGCTTTAGATTTTAGCAACTCGATTAGATACGATTTAGAAACGTTTAATAAATTTGCTGCTTGTTGAGTGTCTAATTCTGCTAAATACATAAAAAACTATTTAAAGAGACTAAAATTTATATTTCGACCTCGGTAAGCATGACGTTATCGATCTATTTCTGCAAAGATTTTATCGATTTCTAAGTCATCTTGCCAAGCACCAATAACTTGCTGTAGTTGCTGCCATCACACTGTAATCTCTTGAAGAATAGCCTCAGGTTCGAGTTCTATTGAGTCGGGTTGCAAATAAAGTTCTATTGCTTCTTCAATATTTTCTAAAGCTTCTTCTTTTGTATCACCGCAGAAAGTACATCCAGGTAATTCTGGACACCAAACAGCCCAATCACCTGTTTCTGAATCTTGTTCTAGTACAACACGCCATTTTGTCATAGTTATTTTCTCGCGATCGCTTTTTTAGCTTTTGTTTTTATTATAGAAAGGTACGAAGTGAATTCAAACCTTACAAGGACAATCTTGTTTGTTCATAAACCACTTTCTCTTTAATTTCATCCATCGATAACCAGAGTGAAGTTAAGGTGTTATGTTCGTTGGTATTTTTGGGGATAACTTTAAAAGCTATTTCGATAGTTTTCATCAGCATTTCATTATTAATCAATCCCGTATTCTTGAGGAAGTTTCTAACTAACTGCGGGTTTTGTTCTTCTTCGTAAATAGCCATGATTGCGTGTAAGCCATCGATTAGATATGCAGGGTTAAAACTCTGTGCGTCAACGGTGAAAGCGCGTTTTTTATGTCTTTGTTTAGGCGTGAGAATGGTACAGCTACCGCCTTTGGAAGCAAGCAGCTTATAAACTTTGGCTAAATCATTAACATCAAAACCACCAACGGCTAAGGCTAACTGTCTGGCTTCATCGAAGGGGAATTCACGGGCTTTAAAAGCATCCCAAGCCAGGAGATACCATTGAGTTAGGGGATCGAAACCTGCGGTGTCGGTTTGTACTAGCTTGCGGAAACGATAGTTTGCGATCGCTTTTCTAGCTTCGGCAAATGCAACTTCGGGGCGTACTTCTTCTCCGCTACTGTCTAAAATAGGATAGGAACGAGAGAAGACATTCAAAGCCGAACCAAAAGCACTGAGATACAGATCGATGCCTGTAATATCATTCTCTTCAAATTCGGGGGCGCGTTGTTCGACGAGGTTAGCTACTTCGGGGCGCAAGTCATCCCACCAGGCTTGTTCGGCATCAGGATCGCGTTTACGACAGACTAACAGTACAGTACTAGAAACCGAGTTTTTCTTAGCTTGGTGTAAATTCTGCGGGTTTTCGGTACTGACAGCCCAAGAAGCAGTAATCTCAAAGCCAGCATCAATCAGGGATTTGGTCAGCACATCCCATGCCCCAGATTCTTTATGGTTAAACTGTACCGTCATTACCCCGTCATCTCGTAAGACGCGATAGTATTCGCTAAACGCTAGCTGCATCTTTGCTTCATAGTCTTGTTTGGCAAGTTCTTCTGGGGATGCACCCATGTTACGGAAGCGGGAAGGATTGGCGACTGCTTCTCGATCTTTGTCGGTAAGTTCCGACCAAAATAAATCGGGGAATATATCCCCTAATGTGCGCTTTTGCCAAACATAAAAGAAGTCTGAAAGTTCCGCGTATTGGATGGTTGAATAGTAAGGAGGATCGGTTATTATTGCGTCTACGGAGTTATCGGGAATATGAAAAAGACTATCGGCTGAAGCTGCATCTATTTGGATTGATTTGGGGTCAAAGTTTTCTAATCCTGGGATGGTTAATAATTGGGGTTTAGTTCCGAATAGTGAACATAATTCTGAATACTTTGTAGCAGTAGTGTTGGCGCACCAATTGTATAGTTTATCTGCTCCATTTATTTCTGGATAATTCCACATTAGATTTAATGAATGGGTAGCAGATGCTCTTAAACATTGTACAGATGGACCAGATTTATAATTTGACATCCGAGAATTGTAATCCACACATCTATCAAGAGTTAAACCTAGATAAGTTGCGATCGCTTTTGCCTTTTCTGGTTCATATTCAAACTCTAATTTTGATTTTGCTTCGTTGATAATTTCTACATAGGTAACAAGAGTCAAAAGCTGTCTATGATTAAACATTCCTGACCATGTTTTTGCATAAGTCCGAATGTAATTTTGTTCAGTCTTTTCTCCTGGCGGTATTTCTTCTACAGGTATGAATTTGAGTGCATCTAAATCATTTAATTTAAAGCTAATTTGTTCTTCTGCTAGTTCAATTCCTTCAAAATCTTCTTTTTCCGCGATTCTAAATTCTAGATTTCCTTTTCCTTGTCGGAAGGCAACAGCATACAATTGATGCCCAATTTTATTTTGTCTAGCAGCTTCGTAAATAATTTCTGTTTCTATTAGATTTGTGCAATTTGAGCATCTCCCTACACCTCTACTAATAGTCGTTGTGGTGCTAGGATCGTATTCACCCTCATCAGTTTCGATTGTTGTTCCTGTTCCTTTTTTACCTACAACTAATTCAAAATCGACGCATTTATTTTCGAGATTAGGAATAGGTTTTACCGCACACCATTTGCCTTTCTTCGCTGCACCAGGAGATCTGTCTACCCACCAATTAGGACTAAGAGGCACAACCGACTCACAATGAGGACAGACAACCGTATGCGCCCAAAGATAATTCTGTACTTTTTCCCCCTCGTTAGAAGGAAAAAACTCAGCTAATCTTTTCTCCGCTTCATCACCAACAAACTTGACCCATTTATCGATATCCTGCTGTAAATCCGCCCCAAACTTGAGAGGATATTCCATTGCGGCTTTCATTGTCACCACCGCCACAGGATTTAAGTCAGAAGCAAGGACATTTAAACCGTATCTAGCAGCTTCAAAAGGAATACTTCCACCTCCTGCAAAAGCATCAAGAATTACAGGCTTTCTTTTGCCCCAAACGCGATCGCAATACTCTTCCAATTTCTCAATCATTCTGCTGCTTGGAGGAGTTTTATAAAGCTTGATCGCCTCTTTTTTGTTGATTAAAATTCCGTCTTTTTCTGGATGTAAACCCAACAAATATTCAAACTCTGCCATCGAAATATCTGCGGGTAACAGAGAAGCCAAAACCGAAGCACGAGAAAAAGATAACGGCTTGCGAGAATACCAACGATGTAACCCCTTAAAAGGATTTCCCCCATGTTCGTAATACACCTGCTGATTGAGAAGCTTTACAGGCATGATTTTCTCAATGAACACCTGGGGACGTTGGGATTTAGTCATAAGTAATATAAAAAGTATTATTATTTATATAGAGATTAAATGAACTCCTATGATTAATAATTCCCAGAAACAACGGATCTCGATCACAGTAGATTCACAGTTACTCGAAGAAGTAGACCAAATGACTAAAAATCGTTCGGCTGCGGTGGAAGAAGGTTTACGGCTGTGGCGTAAACAGCAAATCGAAGAACAATTACGAAACTTCTATCAAAATCGTTCCCAGGCTGATATTGAATTTGAAAAAGAGTGGGTAGAGGAAACTCAGGAACAAGCGATCGCAGCTTGGTCGGAATTTCCTTGGGATGAATCCAAATAAAATATGAGTAGTGAAGATTTCCCCCGTCAGCGACAGGTTTATTTATCAAAAGCTCTAAAGCAATCGGGAGATACTAAAAAACGCCCAGTAGTTGTAGTGTCGATAAATATTCGGAATCAGTATAGTTCTACTGTGTTAGTCGTTCCTTTTTCCAGCGATACTTCTGATGCAGCTAATCCTAGCCGTGTCTTGATGAGAAAAGGTGAAGGGGGATTAAATGCTAAATCGGTAGCAATGTGCGATGTTATGAGCAATATAGAGAAAAGATATCTCGAACGAGGTCCTTATGGCGAAATAACCTCTAGCTCATTCGCTCGTATTCAACGGGCAATTCAAATCGCGATCGGCATTTATTAATTGAGTTATATTAAAGCCCCCTAAATCCCCCAAGTTTGGGGGACTTGCAATTCACTTTTTAAAAAGGAGTTAACCAATATGACTACTACGATAGAACTACCGAGCGGAAAAATCATCGATCTCAATCGCTTTGTGGCTTTAGTACCTGATGAGAAGACAGAAAATGAGACATATCATTTGATTCTAGAAGGCTACGATAAAGCGATCGCTTTAGATTCTCTAGAAGCAAGATCGGTAAAAGAGCATCTCAAAGTGCAGTCAAAGCAAAATAGCAATGGTACTTGGGATCGAGAAGAACAATTACGTAAAAACCAACCCGCGATCGAGTTGCTTAAGAAGCGAATTGAGAGAATTAAAAAAGAACCGCCTTCACCTGAAAAAGAAGCTGCTTTTGAAAGATTCAAAAAAAATATTGACGCTGAAAGATCTCCAGGACGCAAACTATACGAGAAATAAACATATTAGATGATTGTATTTATTGATTCTGGGGTATTAGGCAAGCTTTGTAATCCAATCGTACAGAAGAAACTATTGCTGTTAATGATTGGCTATTTTCCCTGCTATCGAAAGGCGTTTTTGTGGTCAGTAGCTACATTTGTGATTACGAAGTGAGAAGAAGTTTGATTTTGGATTCTCTGAGGAAACCCAGTGTAAATAGCATTGAAGATTTGGATGAAATTAAAAAATTAGTAACTTTTTTTCCAATAAGTAACGAGGTAATGATAGAAGCTGCTAGTCTTTGGGCAGAAGCGCGTATACAAGGATTACCTACCGCAGACGATAAAAGTCTTGATGCTGACATAATCATTTGCGCTCAATACAAGCTGCTAGAGCAAGAATATCCAGGCAGATATATAGTTATTGCCACTACTAACGTTAAACATTTAAGTCGCTTTACTGAAGCAAAAGAATGGCAGGAAATCGAGTTTTAGAGATTTACAGGTTGTCTGGTTTAGCGAACAAGATGCTCGCATTACGTTATTGATTGCCAAAAAAACTGATATTCTTCGGGCGTTTTGCATAAACCAGCTTTGACAGGATTTTGTTTGATATATTTCCAGGTACTATCAAATTCTTTTCTGTCTCTAATCAAGCGATCGTATCTGCCGTCCTGCCATACTTTACCGATATGATGTGTGACTGTAGGGATTTGTTTGGCACTATAACTTTTTATACTGTGTAGAATACTGCCAATTGACCAATATTTTGGAGAGGACTGATTGTTGTTAGGATCAGCGAGCAAGATGCTCGCATTACGTAATTTTTGCGGAAAAGGTTGCATCAGTAGATGAACATGGTCTGGCATAATTACGGCAGAATATATTTCGTATCGTTTCTCATGAAAGAAGAGACAAGAATCCAGAACTATTTTTCTAGCGGGTGGAGTCAATTCTAGTCTTTGCCAAGTAACAAAAGTTATGAAATATGTAGCTCCTGGAATTTCTAATTTTGCTAATGGTTTCTTGTATTTCATTGTGCTGTTGGAGTATCTTTTGTTGTGATGCAAGCAACCTTGTTGTGGTGCGAGCATCTTGCTCGCTAATTGTTTATTAATCCCCAAACAAAATTCGTAGGGCTTTTAAAGCATTTTTACGCCTTCCATTAGCAATCATGGCAAACCAATAATGAGCCTCTTCATTACTCATTGCCGAAATACCCTGAGCAATTTTAATAATGCGATCTGGCTGTGAAAGAGGGCTAACTGTTTGAAATAAGATTGCTGTTTGCACTCCTAGTTCTTCTGTCAAGATATAAGGAGATTGACGCTTTGCAGAGAGGGATTTGGGATCGTAGTCATTGGCTTTGAGGATTTGATAAATACTCTGTTTAACAATATTTAAAGTACTACCTTTCAAACAACCAATCTTTGACGCAGCAGGACGTTTTTTTTCACCTGCCTTTTTATAAGCGCATTGATATAGTTCTAGCAAAAAACTATTATTGTCTGTAGTAACAACCCGTAATTGAAATTCTTGCATGATTAATATTTCACTCTTACAGAAAGATTGAGACGTTCTACGGGATTGCGCCCAAGTGCTTGATGAATATCGTTTAACTCTTTGTTCCCAGGAGCGATACCAGGATCAAAATCAATGATTAACTTTAGATTTACATCAGCTTGAGCTTCAGGGCTGCTAAGTAGTCCGTTAATGGTATTAAAAAAGCTTTGAAATCCTTTTACTTGTCCTTGATATTCCAAGCGGACAAACTGATCGTCACCTGCTTGAATAGTTGCTATTTGGTCTATTTTTAGGGTAAAACGATTTAATAAAGGAATAGCTGTGCCTAATTTGCGGTAATCAAGCAACTTATCTACTGATATTTCAATTGACTCAATCTCTTTGACTTTGCGATCGCCACACAGATCGATTAAGCCAGTAAAAACTTTATTGACAGTGCCATCAAGTTCGATAATGGGAGATTGATAATCGAATATAGTGCCAGTGCTGCCATTGCCGTCATCATCAGGGTTATATTTACCGTTTGGTTCTTTTGCTTTTCCATTTCGGGAAATTAGTGCTTGAGTTTGTTGTTCTGCTGTCTCTCCGTTGCCATAGTCAGCAAGTACTTTAAAGATTGTTGTATTAGTAATTGTCGTCTCGTATTCATCAGAAGGACGGAATTCTCCAGGGACTATAGTTCCATCTTGATAGAGACTAGTTCTCAATGCTCCTTTTGCTTTCCAGCGTACTCGGACAGGTTTAGCCTCGTCTGAACTGGGCATTACCTGAGCGTTTAATTCAATTACTCTAGGTTCGGGAGGCTGTAAAATTCCGCGACGATAGAGAATCAGGCGATCGCTAAATTCAATTGATTCAGGTATTGCGGTGCGAGCATCTTGCTCGCTTTTAATGTAAACCTTTTCTCCTACTTTCATGTCCCAATGACCATCTTGTAATCCTTGACGAATGGTGTCTCGCAGTAGAGAAATTTCTGCATCCAGCAAAATATTGAGGTTTAAGTCTTTAGCAAAAGCATCTTTTAATGCTTTGGTTGTCCAGTGGTCTAACCCCTTACTCCAAACCTTCTGCAAAATATAAACGGGAGCAAAAGGCTTAGAACCTTCGGGACGAATTTTTTCACAATCCTTGAGAGCCTTAAGAATGATTGACTGCTGATTACTATTACCTTTGACCGTACTAGAGTCTTGAGCAGGCAAAACATAGTGCATCAACCCTGTAGGAGCTTTAACATCATCTTTTGTAGGATAAAACAGATGACGATAGGCATTAGTCAGGGAGATCCGCACATCTAAATCTTTACCCCCCTCTCTTTTACGCAGTTGTTCTTGTTGAGAACCTGATAAATCTTCTAAACGGGTTTGATTTTTGAGAATATTTTGAATTGCCTTATATTCTCTAGCATTGTCAATGGCTCGTTCTATTTCTTGTTTATTTGCGACTAAAAACAATAAACGATTTTTATACAGGCGGAATTTACCCGATTCTCCCGTATTATTAAAAATCTGCTCAATAATATTGGGTGGACTATCAACAGAGTTAACAATGGTAGCCTCGTCAAAATCAATCAGACAAAGCGCAACAGTATCGGAGACATCATCTACGTCCCCAGAACCTTCAGGAGAGAAAATTGGTGTAAATATTTTCTTCGCAAAAATACTATCGCGACGTTCTCTTAAGTAGTCTTTGGCTTCGCTACGTCCTACCTGTTCTTTTTCTTCAGTGACAATCTTATTAATCGATGGTTCTTCTTTAAAGCGAGACGTAGAAGTAATCGGATCGTCATCGAGATACCAGGCTACTGCTGTCAATCTTGACAAGGCGCGATCGACAAAACTAACTTCCAACCCTGGCGTTAATAATGACAGGTTTAATTCTGCTCTTTTGATACCAGAGGAAATACCCTGAGTCAGAGAATGTAAAAATATAGTCCGCGCTACCCAACTGGAAAAAGGAGGTTTATCAGCTGCAATCCATTCTTCATCTTGTATTTGGGCATAAGCTTCTCTGCCACTAGGATTATAGATATCTGCGCCAATTGCTGGACGCATTTGTGGACGTTGCAGTCTTGAAGTTAGATCATTGGTTATTTCTTCATCCAAACCCACAGGTATATTATGAGCGTGAATCATTGGTGTCCAATTTTCTTGATTCCGCCATAGATGCCTAACAACTTGAGCTAGTAACCTTAATGCACCTCTAGTCTTTTGAAACTCTGGAATTGAGGCAATTTTCTTAGTTAGCAGATTAAACAGTTCTGGATGAAATGGGTAACTTTGGGCGATCGCCTCACTATAACGAGCATCTTTACAAGCATCGGGTAAATTGCTACGACAAGCACGACAAGCAGTGAAATACTCAGATGCTGCCTTATCTGCTGCTTCTGTACTAACGCTCTTAAATAACCGTTGTTTAACAATATTATATACTTCTACATCGGTTGAAGGACTTAAAACCCTTTCCTGTCTGGCAGAAGCACGGATTAACTCTTGTAACTCTGTAGTTTCTTCAGCAAAAGTATCGGCAGCAGAAGCTAGAGAATAGACAAATACCAAGTTGCTACAAGCACCTGCCAAATCCATTAAGGAAAAAAGAAAGGCTACAACCTGTTGCGCCAAATCGCTGTTATTAATCCGTTTGGCTTTGGCTGCTCGAAGATAACGAGCAATTTCATCTAAGATTATTACCGTCGGTTGACCATTTAACAAACGTTCTAAAACATCTGTACCAGGACTAATGCCAGAGCGATCGCTCCCCTGTAATAATCGATATCCTTCTACTCCACCTACCTGATAGGCAATTTCACCCCATAGAGTTGTGGTAGTTATTCCCGAATCTTGATGATAAACACCGTTTTCGGGATCTAAATCTCGTCCATCTACTGCTGCTACTTGTACGGGGCGATCGGGAATTAAATTCGGTTCAACAAATCTTTCTAAGCCTTGAATCCTGTTTCCTTCCTTACAAATATGCCATAGAGCAATCTCATCATGAGTTTTACCACCACCAAAACTAGTTTCTAGTCGGATTACAGGCGAACCCGATGACTTGCCAGTTAGCCGACTAAAAACTTCTCTAATTAAAGTTTTAATCCCGTCTGTAGCAAAGGTATTCGCAAAGAAGCTTTCGCTATTTTGATATATCTGAGGGGCTTTTCCTTCTACCACCGAGCGCAGTTTAGCAGCAAAAAGATCTACAGAAAGTTCTCCTGTTAGTATTTCTTCTCTAGGAATACAGGTTTTAAAAATTGAAGGCAACATATACAAGTCTATTAAAATAGGAGCTTGTTTTTAGAATGCCCATTTTCTTACTTCAATCTTCGCATACTACAATAGTACTTATTAGCGGTTAATAGTCTTATCAATATGAATTTAATAAGACTATTAACCGAATTTTGTGATCGCTTTGGCTTCAATTCTCACAGACAAAACATTCTTGCAGATTTACAAATGGCTCTCCAACTTCTTGCTCAAGCAAACTGTCAGCGAGTTTATATTGGAGGTAGCTTTGTCACCAACAAAGAATATTCCAATGATTTTGACGAGCGACCCCGCGCCGACGGCAGGCGCAAAGGAACGCGCGAGGTTATGGTTGCTACGATGACATGAACATAGATTACGATCTGTTCGACTCCATATTTGATGAGGAGCTAGTTGTTCAAAAAGAAAGATTTGGTGGAGAATTATTCGCTGATCCCATATTTCAAGGCTTTTTACAGACTGATCGAGATGGTAATCCCAAAGGGATAATCGCTCTAGATCCTAGAGAATTAATTAAATAAGAGGAAAATAGCAGTGATTCAAAACGAACATCAGTATAAAGTAACTCAAAATAAACTCAAAGACTTGGAACAAGCGTTAAGTGAACTGTTTCAAATTAAAGATACTTTTCATCCTCGAAAGTTTTCATCACGTAATAATGGCTTACAGATGACGATTGACAGCTTGAGAAAAGAAATTGAAGAATATGATGCTTTAAAACAACAACAAACACCAATCAAGATTGCATCAATTCGAGAATTGCCATTGGCTCTAATAAGAGCGCGAATTGCAATGGGTATGACGCAAAAAGAACTAGCTGAGAAGATGGGAGTTAAAGAACAACAAGTTCAAAGAGATGAAGCTAATCAATATAGTTCGGCTGGATTTCAGCGTATCGCAGCAGTAGCAGAAGCTTTAAATCTTAAAATTCAAGAGACTCATGTTTTGCTGAAATCCTAATGTTACAGATTTCAGCTATTTAACATTATTATTTAGATCGAATATAGATCGACAAAGTTTAACCATTGATATAGCCTTTGCTGTATATACTTTGTAGAATTCTATTTATCGGACTCATAAGCCGAGGGTCGGGAGTTCAAGTCTCCCCTCTGACACTTGAATAGTAACGCTGCATTCAGCCTATTATAGGCTTTTGCGAGCTTTAATAATTACATACTAAATTTTCTTGAGAAAATTTTTTTGGGTATTTTCAAGTGAGTTTAGACAAAAATTGGGTGTAAATTGGGTGTAAATTTTGTCAAGATAAAAATGTAATTACACCCATCTACTGAGATGCAATCTAAAACTTCTGGCAAAAAATCCACTAAAGGTTCGGTAGTAGTTTTAAACTCTCACGATCGCCTACAGTTACGCTTTCGTTTTGGCGGTAAGCGTCGCTATATTTCTCTCGGACTATCGGATACTTTTCTCAATCGAAGGTTTGCTGAGTTAAAAGCAGCAGAAATAGAACAAGATATTTTCAAGGAAAAATTTGACATTACACTGGAAAAATATAAATCGGCTTCAGACCGAGATAGGATCGCTTTAGATTCATCTATCGAAGCTTCTAAGAATAACCTAGATGAATTATGGAAAAAGTATAGTGAGTTTAAAAAGCCACAAGTTAGCCCAAGTACCTACGCCAAAGATTTTCAACGATATCGAAATCACATAGCAGCTTTACCGACTCATTCATTAGATGAAGCATCAGCTATTCGAGACTGGTTGCTTGCACATAAGACTGTTAGTACTGCTAAACGATGCTTAACTTAAATTAAAGCTTGCTGCAAATGGTCTATCAAAGAAGGATTGATCGAAGCAAATCCGTTTGATTTGATGACGATTTCATTACCAAAAGGAAAAGATGAAGAAGCGGATGTAAATCCTTTTTATAAACAAGAAAGAGATCTGATTATTCAAACCTTTGAAAGCGATCGCTATTATTCTTACTATACGCCTTATGTTCAGTTTCTTTTCTTCACTGGATGTAGACCGTCTGAAGCAATTGCTCTGCAATGGAAACATATTACTGAAAGAGATATTCAGTTTCGACAAGCTATTGTTATGTCTGAATCTGGATTGGTTTGTAAAGAAGGATTACCAGCTTCTCTATTAGAACAAGTAAAAAAGTACCCAGAAAATGAATCTCAATTCATATTAAAGTTACGACAATATGAATTGATAGTAGATAGTGAAGAGCAGGACAGAGAGAGACCAGGAGATTATGAAACTCAAAAAGAATACTATTCAGGTAAACAAAAAAACCATACTTTTAAAAACCAATTCATTACATTGCCATTAGGGTCAGATATTGTAGATGTGGTAGTAGGAAGACCTGGACCCCTTAGTGATATTAATTTATGTCGAGAACGCCTCGATAAATTTCATCCAGAACAGAGATTAATCGGCGACAAAGCTTATGTCGGAGAAACACAAATTAAGACTCCTCATAAAAAACCGAAGAAAAAGGAGATAACACAGAAGCAAAAAGAAGCAAATAAAGCCCTGTCTTCTAAGAGAATATTCGTTGAACATTTGATCCGAGTTGTAAAAATATTCAAGGTAGCTCAAGAAAGATTTCGTTTAAGAAAGGACAGATATGCCTCAATTATTCTAACCATTTGTGGCTTAGTTAGACTAAGAAAAGGTTGTCTAATTTTAGAAATAGTTAAAGATGAGTATAATGAGTTAACAATTGCTATAAATAAACATCATAGTTTGGGCACAAATTTACCATTAGGGACTTATAATCCATAAAAAATCGTTACCGAGCTATTAACTACATTTATACTTTAAAGAAACTCAATCTCTCGATAAAACTTAGTTACAAGTTATTGGAGATGTCTATAGAAGTGAGAGCTTATGAGTCCTTTGAATATCTTCATTTGGGATTAATAAGTGAGCTTAAAAGGAAGAGTTTACCAGCGATCACTTCATTGGTAGGATTAGAAAATGCTCAAGGATTACACCATTTGATAAGTCAATCACCGTGGCAAGGAAAAGACTTGGAGAAAAGAAGATTAAAAATTATCTTAGCCATCTTAGAAGGGCGAGAAATTATAGTGATGATAGATGAAAGAGATAAGAAGAAGGGAAAAAAGACTGATAAGGTGATTCTCAGCGATATAGGTCACACTTTCTGCTAGCCATTTATGTTCTTGAGGATTGTTTACATAATCGAAGAAAACATCTATTACATTTTTCTTACTTAGCTGCTTGTTTTATTAGCTCAAGTAGATTTAAAGGTAAATTAAATTGATTTAGTTGCCAGCGTTCATTTTCGGGATGTTCTAAATCGTAGCCGTGATAATCTGTACCGCCTGTTATCAGCAGATCGTATTGCTGACACAGTTCTTTGAGGCGATTTACTTTATTGGCAGCATGGTGGGGGTGATAAACTTCAATGCCCATTAATCCCGCCTCAACCAATTCGGGTAAAACCTCTTCTACTTTGCCACCGCGAAATAAGTAGGGATGCGCCCAAACTGGTACTCCACCACAGTCACGAATTAAGCCAATTCCTGCTTGGATCGAAAACTTTTCATAATGAACATAGGCTGGTTGATCTTCACCCAGAAAACAGGCAAAAGCTTCTTGGACAGAATTGACATAACCGGCTTTTACCATAGCATTAGCGATATGAGGACGACCCAAAGCCATGTTGCCTTCAAGGTTGGTTATTTCTAAGGGATAACCCATTGCTGCTAGGTTAGCTACCATTTGCTTCGCTCGACGTTTTCTACCTGCTAAACGATCTGCTAGAGGTGCTTCTAATAATTCTCTTTGGGGATAATAGCCTAATATATGCAGCGATCGCTCGTTGTGAACAGTACTTAATTCTACTCCTGGGACGATTTCCATATTGTGAGGAGTGGCTGCTGCGATCGCTTCATCCCAACCATATAGGGTATCATGATCCGTAATTGCCATAGCTTTAACCCCTGCCTTGGCTGCCCTCTTAACTAGCTGCTGCGGAGTTAATATGCCATCAGAATAGGTGGTGTGGGTATGTAGTTCAATCATGCTCTTTGTAAGGGAATAAGTTAAGAAAATAGTTATTAGCTCTGGTTAAAAACTAACACTTAGAAACCAACCTCAACGAGATTTATAGTTAGCTGCTTGAACTATAGAAGTCAGAAAATTAAAAACTACTTTTATCAATCGGATTTAGTATGATTTGACTTTCGACAAATTAGTTAAACTCAAGTCTATTCCTAACTTATCAACTTTTTGGTACTAAATGTTGAAACAAAGTAAAAATCGCCATAACAACAGTAGCAATTGGCTTCATCTACTGTTATTACTAGGCTGGTTAGCAATTGGTATGGTTCTAAGATTCACCAATTTAGATGCCAAACCTGCCTCCTCGATTGAAGTTGCGACTATGGGTTTTAGTTTGGGTCATGGTTTTGCCCAAATTCCTCTAGATCGGGTTATTTCAGAATCAACTTTACTATTTCCCTTAAAATTTGATGCAGCAGTTAGTTCTGCTGATGTAGTCAACCGCTTGATGACGGAAAGTACCCATCCACCACTCTACTTTTGGTTAACCTTTTGGTGGACAAAGCTATTTTCCAGTAATGGAGTAGATGCTTCTTTGGAGACCGGGCGATCGCTAAGTGCTATTTTCGGTAGTTTGGCAATTCCCGCTATCTTTGGTTTGAGTTGGTTAGCTTTTCGTTCTCGGTTAGTAGCTCATTTAGCAGCAGTATTGATGGCTGTTTCTCCCTATGGTATTTATCTTGCTCAAGAAGCCCGTCACTATACCTTGAGTATCTTATGGATTATTGCTTCTGTGACCTGTCTAATAATAGCTACTCAGTGTATCGAGCGACGGACTAAGTTACCAATCTGGGTAGGCTGCATCTGGGTATTAGTCAACGGTCTTGGTATGGCAACTCATTATTTCTTCTGTTTGGCTTTGGGTGCCGAAGCATTGGTAATAATGGGACTGTGGTATTGGGACTTTAACAGAAAAGATAGGACTCAATTTAGCTTTAGTTATTGGTGGTCTATTGGTGCTGTAGGTTTAGGAACTTTGGTTGGCTGCCTGGTATGGCTACCTGTAGCTAGGGGTATTTCTAGTAACGAATTAACTGATTGGATTCAAACCAGTTATGACTTAGATGATATTTGGCAGCCCATTCCTCGTATAATAGCTTGGTTAATTACGATGGTGATGCTACTGCCCATTGAAGGTGTACCTATAGAGGTAATAGTCATCTCAGCTTTAATAGTTGTGTTGTTTTTAATCTGGCTGATACCAGCTTTAATTCGAGGCGGTCAATCATCACTAGATAGCGAATTTGGTCTGCCTCTAAGAGTTTTAATCGGTTATTGGCTAGGAGCAATTGCGATCTATTTAGTGGTTATCTATGGATTAGGTAAAGACATTTCTTTAGCTGCTCGCTATCATTTTGTTTATTTTCCAGTAGTTATAGTTTTGATTGCTGTGGCTTTGGCTAATCGGTGGCAAGCTACAGCATTAATAAAAACCAAACGCCATTGGTTTTACGCAGAAGGAAAAAGAGTAGCTGTAATTGTTCTATTGATGGGATTTATCGGCTCTCTAACCGTGATTAATAATTATGGGTTTCAAAAATCTCGACACTCAGATAGTCTAGCGGGTCATATTTTAGCTACTTCAACGGTTTCCAGCATAGTTGCCACGACCTATGAAACTTCTTCTCAACTGCGAGAATTAATCGCCCTGGCATTGTCTTTTGAGCGTGTAAGCTCTCAGACTAAATCTTTATCCCAGTCGAAATTTCCTCAATTTCTATTAGTTCGACAGAAAGATGCGAATAATCAAGATGTAGGCTTTTCTACCTTAAGTAAAATTCTGGCATCACAGCCCAAACCATTAGATTTATGGGGTATAAATTTGAAAGTAGATTCAGAGAATTTGAGTCAGCTTAACTGTATTGAAGATAGGGAATCTCAATTATCAGATAGTGGTTATAAAAATCATTTGTATCATTGTCGCTAGAGTATCCAGAATAGTTTTGGCGATTTTACTACGCATTGCTGCTTTTAATCTTGCAAACTTCTTGACACTTATCTTTTATGTTTCAGGAATTTAGTTTAATAAATAATCTGCATGAAACAAGAGCGATATCTTTGTTTAATTCTGGCGATCGCCTTAATCTTATTACTTATCAACCTCAATAGTTGGGGTGTTCTCGAAGCTAGTGAAGCCCGCTATGCGGAAATTAGCCGTGAAATGTTTCGTTCTGGGAATCTGCTTCAGCCAACGCTGCTTAATATTTTTCACTTTCATAAGCCACCTGTAACCTTTTGGCTGACAGATTTAGGGTTTGAGTTATTTGGCATAAATGCTTTTGGAGCGAGATTCTTTTTGCAGTTTTCCTTGATTTTGCAGGGTATACTAATCTATCTCATTAGCCAGCGATTGTTTGCAGTGCGGGTTAGATCGGTTTTAGCTGTTATTATCTATTTATCTTTTCCCCTCAGCATAATGTCGGCTCGCAATCTAACCACCGACAGTTTTCTAACTACATTAACGTTAGCGGTTATCTATGCCATGACTGTTTACTATTGTCAGAGGCAGGTATGGGGTATTTATGCTGCTGCCTTGTTTTTTGGCATCGGCTTTTTGACTAAAGGACCAGCTATTTTTGTCGTGCCTTTTTTCTATTGGTTTTACTTGATATTTGCGCGTCGGCTGAACTACCGAGTGCCAATTAAGCATTTAATAATTTCCTTGGTTTTGTGTCTGACTTTGGGGCTTTCCTGGTATGTGGTGGTTGCTCAACAGCTACCATCCCTCACCGATTATTTTCTAGGACGGCAACTGGCAGACAGGGTACTAAACGCAGAGACTTTCGATAGAACCGAACCAGGATGGTACTATCTGCTTGTTTTTAGTACCACTACTCTACCCTGGTTTCTCGTTTATATTGCTAGCTTATTTCGTCCAGGCTACAGGCTAGTAAAAAATGTTGATGCTCGTCAGCTTTCTCTTTACTGGCTGCTGCTGCCATTTATCATTTTCAGTTTAACTAGCTCAAAGCTAATAATGTACCTATTGCCAATCTATCCAGGGTTGGCAATAATTTTGGCTGGTTTAATTACCGAGATGAATAACTCCGACCTTAAATGGTTTACCAGAATATTTATCGGGTTTTACTGGCTGTTAGGGGCGATCACTTTGTTTGCTCCATTTTTTATCAGCGTCTCAGGAGCAGATTTGACAATAACTTGGCAAATGATAGTTTCAGCACTGTTTATCTTTGCCTTACCAGTATTAACTTATCGGTTAGTGAAACATGATTCTAGATTGCGACTGAGCGCGATCGCTTTGTTTTCCATCCTAACTTTCATTGTCTACAGTGGCTATTTAATTGGCGCAAATGAGCTATCGTTCGGCGGTACTCGTCCGATTGCCAAATTTATTCAGGCTAAAGGGCTAGAGAATGAGCCTGTTCTGGTCTACAACAAGCTCTTACCATCTCTGGCTTTCAATCTCGACCGCAATATTATTACTCTCAACAACGGTGGTGTAGAGCGCGAAACCCAATTTCAAGTCAACGATGAGTGGAAGCGATTTTGGATAGACATCCGCGATCCAACTTCAGTAGACTCCTTAAGAAATCTTGTCCAATCGCCTTCGGTTCTGGTTACAAAAAAGAAATTGCCTGACGAGTGGAGTTGGATCGTACAAAGCTACAATCAATCTGAATCTCTGGGCAAATGGACTATCTACTATTAACATTAAACGTCTGATGTGGATTAGCTTCGTTTAAAATTTGTTAGTTCGTAAATAAAAGTTTTAATGAGTAATTCATAGAATTGATTAGTAATCAGTAATTACTGATTGATTGTCTTTTGGCTTCATACAATAATAATGCAGTAGCTACGGCAACGTTTAAGGATTCTACTCCGTTTGCCAAAGGAATTTTTATCTGCTCATCGGCGATCGCCATTAAATCTTCTGATAATCCTGCACCCTCGTTACCTAATAAAAGCAGGGTAGGACGAGTAAAATCTACTTGCCAGTAGTTTTTGTTGGCTTGAGAAGTAGTAGCAACTATCTGTATGCCTGCTTGCTGATGCTGTCGAACTACCTCAGATAAACTTTGAGCGGTGGCAATGGGGACGCGAAACCATTCGCCGACAGAAGCCCGAAGCACTTTGGGACTATGGATATCCACGCTATCGTCACTTAGCCAGATACTATTAACGCTGGTGGCTGCTGCGGTGCGAATAATTGTGCCTAAGTTGCCAGGATCTTGTAGCCTTTCTAAAGCAATTCCCAGCTTGGTTTTAGAGATTTCTGGTTCATCAGCTAAACGACGAGGCGCGATCGCTACTACCCCATCTGGATTAACCGTTGTTGCGATCGCATTTAAGACTTCTAAACTAACAAGCTGAGTTTTTATCTCTTTTTCGGCAATTTTTCGGCATAATGACTGATGATTTTCCTGCCAACGATCTGTGTAAAAAACAGTATCTAACCTATAATCTACTTGGCAAGCTGCCTCAACTAAATTTGTACCTTCTAAAAGCAGCAGATTTTGCTTAGTTCTTTCCTTAGCACGATGCAGCTTACGAACCTGTTTTATTAAAGGATTTTGAGTGCTAGTTAAAATTATCTTGTCCACTAACTATTGACGAACAGCATTATTCAAAGTAATACTTTGATTGCTAATAAAGATGCGGAACTCGGGACTTGAACCCGAATGTTTTAAGCAAACACTAGAATCTGAATCTAGCGCGTCTACCAATTCCGCCAGTTCCGCAGAAAATTTGTCCATGACTCTCATTATTATTGACTTTTATTACTAATGTCAAACTTCAAATAACTTTAGTTGAATTATTGAAAACCAATTTTTCAACTGAATTAAATAGAGTCTGCCTTAGCTCAAATTAATATTTTTATCATCAAGAGGACAAAGCCATCAATTCTATCTCTAACTTAACCAAAACCAGTGTAGAAAAGCCTCAAGCTGTATTAGAAATCTGGGGACGCACTTCTTTAAAAGGAAAAGTACAAATTAGTGGTGCCAAAAATTCGGCTCTTGTATTGATGGCAGGAACAATAATGTGTCCTGGCAAATGTATCTTGCGTAATGTTCCTAACCTAGTGGATATTAAACGCATGGGGCAAATTCTTACATCTTTGGGAGTGAAGCTAAAACAAAAAGAAGATGTTCTAGAAATCGATGCCAAACAAATCAACCCCGCAGAAGCTCCTTATGACGTAGTTTCTCAACTAAGAGCCAGCTTTTTTGTAATTGGACCTCTACTTACTAGACTGGGAACAGCCCGTGTTCCTTTGCCTGGAGGCTGCGCTATTGGCGCACGCCCTGTAGATCTTCATGTGCGCGGTTTGCAGTCGATGGGAGCCAACGTATCTATTGAAGACGGTGTTGTTCATGCCAATCTCGTGGGTAGCAAACGTCGTTTGCAAGGGGCAAGTATATATCTAGATTATCCCAGCGTCGGCGCAACAGAAACTATCCTCATGGCAGCAACGTTAGCCGAAGGAATAACCAAGATTGAAAATGCTGCTCAAGAACCAGAAATCGTTGATTTAGCGAATTTCTGCAATCAAATGGGAGCAAAAATAAGTGGTGCAGGCACAAATACTATTACTATTCAAGGTGTTGCCGAACTTTATCCTATAGATTACAACGTAATTCCCGATCGCATTGAAGCAGGAACATTCTTAGTCGCAGGGGCAATTACCCACTCAGAAATTACCCTTACCTCGGTAATTCCCGAACATCTAGCCCCTGTTATTGCCAAACTCAAAGAAATTGGCTGTCAGGTATTAGTCGAAGATGAGATCGGGAAAACATTTGGCGGTAATATCAAATCCAAGTGTTTACGAATTATTCCAGGAGAACTTCACGGCACAGATATCGAGACTCTCCCTTATCCTGGTTTTCCCACGGATATGCAGGCACAGTTTACTGCTCTCTTGAGCATCAGTAAAGGCAATAGCGTTATTAGTGAAACCGTATTTGAAAATCGCCTCCGCCATGTAGCTGAACTACAGCGCATGGGAACAAATATTCGTGTTAAAGGACATCATGCGATTGTTCAGGGGGTACCTTTTATCTCTGGTGCGCCTGTCATGGCAACGGATTTAAGAGCCTCTGCTGCTTTAGTAATAGCTGGTTTGGCAGCCGAAGGTAAAACCACCGTTCATGGTTTACACCACTTGGATCGTGGTTATGAAAACCTAGAAGATAAACTGCGGAGTTTGGGGGCAAAACTAGAGCGTGTAATACCTGCTAGTTAATTTATCGCTCGCCAATTATAAAAGCGATCGCCTGAGAGATTTTTCTTGAAGGGCGATCGCTTTTATAATTTGATTTTGGCGTTTTAATTAACCTTATCTGCCGAAACTGGCTGCAAAACTCACATTACTTGCTGCTAGCAGTAGCAGGATAACAAACACCTACACCGCCCAAGCCACAGTAGCCGTTAGGCACTTTAGCCAGATACTGTTGATGATAATCTTCTGCGTAATAAAATTCTGGTGCGTCTACGATCTCAGTAGTAATTGTGCCATGATCTGCTTTATCTAACTCCTGCTGATATGCAGCTTTGGAAGCTTCTGCTAGCTGCTTTTGTTCGGGAGTAAAAGCATAAATACCAGAACGATATTGAGTACCTCTGTCGTTACCCTGACGCATTCCTTGAGTTGGGTTATGGCTTTCCCAAAATACTTTAAGTAAGTCTTCGTAGCTAATTTTCTCAGGATCGTAAATAACTAGGACAACTTCGTTATGTCCAGTCATACCACTACAGACTTCTTGATAGGTAGGATTAGGAGTAGAACCTGCTGCATAACCAACAGCAGTGCTATATACTCCATCTTGTTCCCAAAATTTTCTCTCTGCACCCCAAAAACAACCTAGCCCAAACAGTGCTTTTTCCATGTTTTCAGGAAAGGGTTCTGTAAGCGAGTTACCATTTACGTAATGCTTTGCAGGTACAGCCATAGACTGACTCCGTCCTGGTAATGCTTCTTCTGAGGAAGGAATTGTGGCTTTTTTGCCTAAACCGAATAGTCCCATAAAAATATTGAGCGAGCTTGATTAATTTTTTTTACGATATCTCCATCATAGGCATAATAAATAAATTTTGAAATTCGGCTAACCCTACTTCTAGTTAGCGATTAGCAACCAGTGAGCAATCGTTATTTGCTGGTGCTTGATTGTTGTTCCTTATTTTCTTACGATACTATAGCCATAGCCAAGGTGCAAGTATCTTAACTAACTTAAGGTATTACTAAAAAAAGAGATTAAAAGTAGACAAAATCTTAAATTTATCTGCTTTTAAAAAGTCTACAGACGTAGTAATACCATAATTAGTTTCACGCCTAAAACTAGTAATGTCATTTGAGTTTAATTAAGTTTAGTTAGAAATAATTTATGAAAATTTTAGTAGTAGAAGATGACGAGCGTATTAGTGATGCTATAGTCGAATATCTTTCAGACTTGCATTACGCTGTCGAAGCAGTAGCCGATGGTCAAAGCGCCTGGGATTTATTGGATGTGTTTACCTATGATATGATTTTGCTAGATGTAATGATGCCTGAGATGGATGGTATAACTCTTTGCCAAAAACTACGCAAGAAGGGTTTAGACATTCCTATTCTGATGCTGACGGCTAAAGATACCTTAGAAAATAAGATTGAAGGTTTAGACGCTGGGGCTGATGACTACCTAGTCAAACCTTTTGAATTAGATGAATTATCGGCTCGGATTCGTGCTTTGTTGCGTCGAGGAACAGGCAGTTTACCTCCTATTTTGACCTGGGAAAAACTAAAGCTCGATCCTAGTAGCTGTGAAGTTTTCTATGAAGATGCTCTTCTTCCTTTAAGTCCTAAAGAATATAAGCTGCTAGAATTTTTCCTGCGCAACGGTCGTCGCGTATTTAGTCGAGCCCAAATTCTAGAACATTTGTGGTCTTTTGAGCAAGTGCCAGAAGAAGCAACGGTTAAAGCTCATATTCGAGGCTTAAGGCAAAAGCTAGAGGCATCAGGCGCACCTCATGACTTAATTGAAACTGTTTATGGTTTAGGATATCGTCTCAAGGAAGAACCTCAACAGGTATAAGTATAAAAATTATGCACCAAGGTTTGCGATCGCGACTGCTATTATACTATTTGATAGTTATGGCAACTATTTCAGGTCTTTTTGGCACAGGGGTTTATGTCGTTTTTAAGCGTGCTTTATACAAGCAAATCGACAAAAGGCTGTT
Organism: Chroococcales cyanobacterium; assembly: GCA_038259125.1. Lineage (GTDB taxonomy): Bacteria > Cyanobacteriota > Cyanobacteriia > Cyanobacteriales > Xenococcaceae > Waterburya. The sequence goes on from JBBSPC010000023.1 coordinate 27,168, forward strand.
GACTCTAGCCCAGTCTGCTACTCCTTCTTTTGCGGCGGTGCGCGATCAAGGCAGTAAATATCTAAATCAAGTAGAAGAAGTTCCTTGGCGTGATATTTTTAACCGAGATCAGCAAAGCCTAGAATGGTTTGATGAGAACGGAAAATTACTCGGTAGAAAAGGATTGATTGAGCTTGATGTTCCTCCTGAAGTAGGATCACAAATTATTGAACAACCAAAGACAGGAGAAGTTTTTCGGACTCACACCCTATCAGTTTTTATTCGTAATAATGGTCAAGCAGGACCACCTTCTTTAGTTGGCTTTATTCGCGCTGCCCAATCTAGTGCAGAAATAAAAACAGCAGAAGATAAACTATCAGGAATCTTGATTGGAGGAGGGATGTTCACTCTAGTTTTAACTGGGCTTGGAGGCTTCTGGCTGACACAAAAAGCGATTGAACCTATTGAAGCCAGTTTTTTGCAGCTTAAACAGTTTACTGCTGATGCTTCCCATGAATTACGTAGTCCTTTGACGGCAATTAAAGCTTCTATAGACGTGATGCGCAATCACCCAGAGCGAGTCCACCCCAAAGACACAAAAAAGCTAGAGGCAATTTCTGGAGCAACGCTTCAAATGAACCAAACTCTAGAAGATTTGCTCTTTTTAGCTCGTGCTGACGCTGACCCAAGTATGGCTGTACAAGATCGCCAATTAGCTCCTGTCTCCCTCAACCAAATTCTGCAAAATTGTTTTGTATTGCTAGAGCCGTTAGCAAACGACAAAAAAATTGTCTTTCAGTCTAAATTCAGAGATGAAATCAATATCTTAGGCGACACTGCCCAGTTATCTCGTTTGTTCTCTAACCTGATGGAAAATGCTTTGCAATATACCCCAGAAGAGGGAAGAGTTAGCTTAGACCTGTATAAGCAAAATCGCGTTGCCGTAGTTAGTGTTCGCGATACGGGTATTGGTCTAGCGACCGAAGAAGTATCCAAAGTATTTGACCGTTTTTGGCGAGCGAATAAAGCCCGCTCCCGTCGACAAGGTGGTACTGGTTTAGGTTTGGCAATTTCTCAAGCGATCGCCAAACGACATGGTGGTAAGATTAGCGTTACTAGTGAGCTTAACATTGGTAGTTGCTTTATAGTACGCATTCCTATTCTAGATAGCAAAAAGTTATCAGTCACAAAAGCCCAGACAACGGCAATTACTGGTTACTGATGTAGGGACGATTCGTGAGGTAGTGTGGTCTTTGCTGCACGGAAATGCGTCGTTTTACGGCGTGGGGGTTTCCCTCATGAACAACTACCGAACCCGAAGGGCGAATCCCCTCTACTTGTTTTTCCAGGGAAGCTTTGTTCCCATTTCCGTTGCAGCAGAGAAAAATAAATAGGCAATTAATAAACCAACTCCAATCAAAAACGCAATCAAATCATTATCCATTATCTACTACCTATCTTATGGCGATCGCAACTATCAATCCCGCTACAGGAAAAACCTTAAAAACTTTCACTCCCCTAACTGATGCCGAAATAGAAACTAAGCTGGCTTTGGCACAGTCTACATATCAACAATATCACCACACAAGCTTTGCTCAACGCAGTCAGTGGTTAAGTCGCGCAGCGGATATTTTAGACCAAGACAAGCGCAAATTTGCTGAAACTATGACAACGGAAATGGGGAAAACTCGACAAAGCGCGATCGCCGAAGTGGAAAAATGCGCCAAAGTATGTCGTTTTTACAGCGAAAAAGCGCCTAAATTTCTAGCTAATGTAACCATTGATAGTGATGCTAGCTATAGCTATGTTGCTTATCAGCCCATGGGGGTAATCTTGGCAGTTATGCCCTGGAATTTTCCTTTTTGGCAGGTATTTCGCTTTGCTGCCCCTGCTTTGATGGCGGGTAATGTAGGTCTACTCAAACACGCTTCTAATGTGCCTCAATGTGCTTTGGCGATCGCTGAAATTATTGCTCAAGCGGGTTTCCCCGAAGGGGCATTTCAAACTTTATTAATTGGTGCAGAGCGAGTAAAGTCAATCATCGAAGATGAGCGAGTCAAAGCAACTACCCTCACAGGCAGCGAGCCAGCAGGGGCAGCTTTGGCTTCTGTGGCAGGGCAACAAATTAAAAAAGTGGTTTTAGAGCTTGGCGGTAGCGATCCTTTTATTGTCTTAGAAAGTGCCGATCTTGATGAGGCAGTGACAACAGCAGTCAAAGCCAGAATGCTTAATAACGGGCAATCTTGTATTGCAGCCAAACGTTTTATTGTTGCCGAGAGTATTGCCGATCAGTTTCAGTCTCAGCTAATTGCTCAGTTTCAAGCTTTGACTATTGGCGATCCAATGTCAGACGATACAGATATTGGTCCATTAGCTACTGCCACAATTCGCTCAGAATTAGATCAGCAGGTGAAAGCAGCCGTTAAGCAAGGAGGAAAAATTTTGCTGGGAGGGGAATCAATTAGCGATCGCCCTGGTAATTATTATCCACCAACTATTTTGGCTGACATCCCTGTAGATAGTGACATTGCCCAAGAAGAATTTTTTGGACCTGTAGCTTTATTGTTTCGGGTTAAAGACATCAACGAAGCGATCGCCCTGGCAAATAATATTCCCTTTGGTTTAGGTGCAAGTGCCTGGACAAAAGATACTCAGCAAAGCGATCGTCTAATTGCCGAAATTGAGGCAGGATCGGTATTTATCAACGGTATGGTTAAATCAGATCCTCGTCTGCCTTTTGGTGGCATCAAGCGATCGGGTTATGGTAGAGAGTTAAGTAGCCAAGGAATACACGAATTTGTCAACATCAAAACTGTTTGGATCAAATAAGGGACAAAGGCTTTAGCCACATAATATAAGGATAAATACCTCATAAAGTGCAATAAAACAGTTTTACTTAAGATAAATTTACATAACTAAATTTTAATTGGTCTTCAATCGGCTTTTTAAATTAATTTTTGTAAAGTATAATTGCAGTCGCTTTATTTTTCTGGCTTGATAAGGATAGTTAATAATTTATCTAATCGGTGTTTTTTAGCTCCTGATTCAAAAGCAAGGAGTAGAAAACAAATAAGATTTGATTAAAGCCTTAAAGTAATTATGTGACCGTGGTTTCTCGCTGAAAGAATGGCATATTACGCAGTATGTATCTAAGAAACTAACTGTTTTAGTGGGCGGAAATGCTGCTTTGTAAGCAGCATATTCCACGCCCAGTGATTCATCACCATCAAGGCTACTGATAGTTATTATTTTCGTTCCCACTCATACCTTAGTTTTGTTTATAGGAGTCAATTTTAAGCCATGCAAATGCTCAAAAAAATATTCAAAGGCAATCGCAAATATTATCTGGAACTAGATGAACTAGCAGAATCTCAGCCAGTACAGAAAATAGTGGGCGCTGCTGAAAAAATAGGAGATTTTGCTCAAGAAAAGGCTGCCGAACTAGCAAAATCTCAACCTGTGCAAGAAGCCGTAAAAACTGCCGAAAAAGTAGTTGATGCTGCTCCAGAGAAATTACAGTCTACTCTAACCACAGAAACTAAGCCAGCTAAATCTAAAGCTGCTAAAACTGATAAGACCTCGAAAAACGGTAAAGTCTTGAAAACTGACAAAGCCGCTAAGAATGGTAAAAACGCAGCCGAAAAAACTGCCGAAAAACAAGATAAGCCTGCTGCTGCGCCTCAAAATTCAGGAGCATCCTCTTATGATCCTCCATTTTGGGTTGCTGCTATGTACAACAACAGTAGCAGTAATAATGGTAGTGCTAATGGCAGTTCGAGTTCAGGACAAACTTTTGCTACTGACAATCTAATGCCTATAATTACTAAATCTCGTCGCCGCCCTGGTGCTAGCTTAAATCAATTTAAAGACATGGCTAGAAAAGCTAAAACTTCTAGAAGTTAACTTTCAAACTTTATTTGTTTTTGTTTTTTGCCCAACAAACCGTTTCCAAGCCAAATTTAGGCACAGAATATAAAAAACAGCTTTTGTAAAATACAAGTAGACGGAATGATTAGCTTCACGCTTGGCATCCTTCCGTCTTTATTTTTAGATTTATAATTTTTTAAGCGTCAAATTGAATCTAAAAATCTTGAATTTGGCAAAGTCACGCAAATATACATTTGTCCTCTAACTTTGTCCCTCTTTCAGATAAGATTAGAATTGCTGCTTTAAATTAAACGAGTGAGCCAGCAGACTTTTCGTCTGTAATGGCAACAGATGCGAGTAAGGCTTTAGCCGCAACTAGTACCCCTTTCTTGTTTGAAGCCAACATTTGCTTAGGGAATAGACTTGCAAAGTTTGCCTAATATAATGTTTTGTTTATTTTTGTTAAAACGGGTTAATGAGTGAGAAAAAATTGATGAATCAAGAAATCTTTGAAAAGGTAAAAAACATAGTAGTTGAGCAATTAGAAGTTGAAGCAGATAGAGTTACGCCTGAAGCTAGCTTCGCCAATGATTTGGGCGCAGATTCTTTAGATACCGTAGAATTAGTTATGGCTTTAGAAGAAGAATTTGATATTGAAATTCCTGATGAAGCAGCAGAACAGATAGATACAGTGGGAAAAGCAGTAGAACATATAAGTTCTGAAACTGGAGCAGCTGCTTAGTTTAATCCATTCCGTTGGTCAAAATGCCAAAAGCAGCCTCAAACAAATACTGACTAATAAAAAGTGTTTTAGAGAGCAGATTATGACAAATAGGCAAAAAAAACGAGTTGTAATTACAGGCTTGGGAGCTATTACCCCCATTGGTAATAGCTTAGCAGAATACTGGGATGGTCTATTACAGGGTCGTAATGGAGTAGGTTCAGTAACTTTGTTTGATGCCTCGCAACACGCCTGTCAATTTGGTGCTGAGGTTAAAGATTTTGACCCCTGTCAATATCTGGATAAAAAAGAAGCCAAACGGATGGATCGCTTTGCTCAATTTGGAGTTTGTGCTAGTAAACAAGCGATCGCTGATGCTGATTTTGAAATTAATGACTTAAACGCCGATCAAGTTGGGGTTTTAATTGGTACAGGGGTAGGTGGTTTGCAGGTGATGGAAGATCAAAAGGAAAACTTACTGACCAAAGGACCAAGAAAAGTTAGCCCTTTCACTATCCCCATGATGATCTCCAATATGGCTGCGGGGTTAACGGCAATTCACACAGGAGCAAAGGGTCCAAATTCCTGTACTGTAACCGCCTGTGCTGCTGGCTCTCATGCTATTGGCGATGCTTTTCGGCTTATCCAAGGAGGTTATGCAGTAGCCATGATTTGTGGTGGTGCAGAAGCAGCAATTACGCCTCTTTCTTATGCTGGATTTTGTTCTGCTAAAGCTCTCTCTACACGCAATGATGACCCTACCCACGCTAGCCGACCTTTTGATCGCGATCGCGATGGGTTTGTGATGGGAGAAGGTTCGGGCATTCTTTTCCTAGAAGAATTAGAATACGCCCTCGCTCGTGGCGCAAAAATATACGCTGAGATTGTCGGTTATGGGATGACCTGTGATGCTTACCATATGACCTCTCCTGTGCCAGGAGGGCAAGGAGCAGCCAAAGCAATTGAATTGGCTCTAGCTGATGGAGAATTAACTCCAGAGCAGGTAGAGTATATCAACGCTCACGGTACCAGCACTCTCGCCAATGATTCTAATGAAACTAGTGCGATTAAAAAAGCATTAGGAGCAAGAGCAAAGCAAATCCCAGTAAGTTCAACTAAATCAATGACTGGTCACTTGTTAGGAGGATCGGGAGGAATTGAAGCGGTAGCGGTGACAATGGCGATCGCCAATAATAAAGTACCACCGACAATTAATCTGGTTAACCCAGACCCTGATTGCGATTTAGATTATGTATCTAATACCAGTCGCGATCGCCAAGTAAATGTTGCCTTATCAAATTCTTTTGGTTTTGGCGGGCATAATGTTACTCTAGCTTTTAAAAAATATAGCTAATTTCTGCAATTTGATGTTTGATACAGATAAGAGAATTATTTTACCTAAATTAACAGTTTTATAGCTGCTTATATTTTGTCAGCAATACACAATCCAATAGCTAATTACAGCAGATATTGTTTGTCTGATTAATAATACTTTAACTTGCGACCCGTTCCTTTAGGATGGGAAGATAAGGAAAAGACTTGAGACAAATCTTTAGGATCAAGTTTAAAAGACCAAAGCTCCTTTCTAGGTGCATTGAAAAAGCTCAAATTTTGTTTTATCGTCGTTTATTTATATAACAAATATGGTAGTTGCCACCCAATCAACAAAGTCAGTTGAAGAACTTTGTATTAATTCAATTCGATTTTTAGCAGTAGATGCCATAGAAAAAGCACAATCTGGACATCCAGGACTACCCATGGGTGCTGCTCCTATGGCATTTGTGCTGTGGGATAAGTTTATGCGCTTTAACCCCAAAAATCCCAAGTGGTTTAATCGCGATCGCTTTGTTCTATCTGCTGGTCACGGTTCAATGTTGCAATACGCTTTAATGTATCTTGCAGGTTTTGATAGCGTCAGCGTTGAAGACATTAAACAATTCCGTCAGTGGGGTTCAGCCACCCCAGGACATCCAGAAAACTTTGTTACTGAAGGGATTGAAGTAACTACAGGTCCTTTAGGTCAGGGTATTGCCAATGGTGTCGGGTTGGCTGTAGCAGAAGCGCATCTAGCAGCTAAATTTAATAAGAGCGATGCTAAACTTGTCGATCACTATACATATGTAATTCTCGGTGACGGCTGCAACATGGAAGGGGTTTCTGGTGAAGCTTGTTCTTTTGCAGGACACCAAGGACTAGGTAAATTAATCGCTTTTTATGACGATAACCATATTTCCATTGATGGCTCAACTGATATAGCCTTTACTGAAGACGTTTCCAAACGATTTGAGGCTTATGGTTGGCACGTACTTCATGTGAAAGATGGTAACACTGACCTAGAAGCCATTTCCAAAGCCATTGAAGAGGCTAAGTCAGTTACTGACAAACCTACCATGATTAAAGTAACAACCATCATCGGTTATGGTGCGCCCAATAAGCAAAATACTGGAGGTATTCACGGTTCTGCTTTAGGAGACGACGAAATTAAGCTTACTCGCGAAAACTTAGGCTGGAATTATGAATCTTTTGAAATTCCTGAAGATGCCCTAAGCCATATGCGCAAAGCAGTCGAACGCGGTGCTAGTCAAGAAGAAGAATGGAATCAGGTGCTGGCTGACTACAAATCCAAATATGCAGAAGAAGCAGCAGAATTTGAGCGTTTCTTGAGCGGTAAACTACCTGATGGTTGGGCTGACGTATTACCTACCTACACTCCCGAAGACAAAGGATTGGCTACTCGTAAATATTCTGAAGCCTGTTTAAATAAATTAGCTTCTGTACTTCCCGAACTGATTGGGGGATCTGCTGATTTAACTCACTCTAACCTAACAGAACTTAAAGACTCTGACGAGTTTCAAAAAGGAGCATATCAAAACCGTAATATCCACTTTGGTGTCCGCGAACACGGTATGGGCGCGATTTGCAACGGTATAGCTTTACATGGTTCTGGGTTGATTCCTTACGGCGCAACTTTCCTCATCTTTACTGACTATATGCGCGCTGCCATTCGCTTATCTGCTCTATCAGAAGCAGGAGTAATTTGGGTAATGACTCATGACTCCATTGGACAGGGAGAAGATGGACCTACCCACCAACCTATCGAAACTTTAGCTTCTTTAAGAGCTATTCCTAACTTAACTGTAATTCGTCCTGCCGATGGTAACGAATGTTCTGGCGCATATAAGGTTGCTATTGAAAATGCCAACCAAAACAAACCAACTTTGATGGCATTTTCTCGTCAAGGTGTACCTAACCTAGAAGGAACTTCAATGGAAGATACCACTAAGGGTGCTTATATTTTTTCCTGTGGTTTTGCTCCTGAAGAACTCGATCTAATCTTAATTGGTACTGGTAGCGAACTACAGCTTTGTGCTGGTGCTGCTGAAAAGCTCAAAGCCGAAGGTAAAAAGGTTCGCGTGGTTTCTATGCCCTCTTGGGAACTATTTGAAGCCCAAGATGAAGCTTACAAAGATTCTGTACTACCCAAAGTTGCTGGCAAACGTTTGTCCGTCGAAGCTGGAACTAGCTTTGGTTGGCAGAAATACACTGGTTTTGAAGGTGGTTCTGTTAGTATCGAACGTTTTGGTTCCTCTGCTCCTGGTGCAGTATGTCTAGAAAAATTCGGCTTCAGCGTTGATAATGTAGTGGCTAAAGCAAAAGAAGTAATTGGCTAATTTTGCGACTTGAAAATAATCTCATAGCGTTAAATAAAAAGCTCTGTTCTTGGCAGGGCTTTTTTAATTACAGCAATCAAAAATAAGATATTTACTTGATGATTGATTATTCACATTAAAATCCATTTAAAAAAACAACGGTTTTCTTTTTGTTTAATAATTTTGGCACCTAAGCGATGATAAAAGTTTAATCCGCGAGTATTTCTAGCGTCCGCAGTCCAAGCTAAATGAGTACAGTTATTTTCTTGGGCAATTTTTTGTAATTTACTCATCAATAAAGATCCTGCGCCTTTACTTCTCATATTTTGCTCAACATACAAATCATCTAACCAAATACTAGGTTGTCCAGCAAAAGATGAATATCTAAATCCATATAGTGCAAATCCAATTACACTTTGAAAATTTTCTGCCAGTAGAACATAAGCAAAAGGAATATCATTAAAAATTGTTTTGCGTATCTTATTTTCAGATGTCTTAATTATTCCAGAATAAGCTCCTACACTGCGATCAAACTCTGCTTTCTTTTGAATCAAAGAATAAATTAGAGAAATGTCATCAAAAGTGGCAAGTCTTATTTTTATTAAGCTGTCGCTCATAAAATTGAATTTTTTACTAACATAAAGTATTGGAATCTATGTAAAAACTTTAAAATAGTGGCGTTGCTGAATGCGTAATGTTTTCGATTTGGTTGTCTACGAAGAATATGGATCGTAGATGCCATAAATATTGAATACTATTACCTAATCAGCAACGCCAAAAATTCTTCAGCCAACCCCTTTAATACTTATCTCATTCGCAATTTAGAGTAAGTTCTACTTAAAGACCTCTAGTTTTTTGTGACCAAACTCTAGTAGGTAGACCCCAAATATAGATAAAGCCTTCTGCTGCTTTGTGGTCAAACTCATCCTCTGCACCATAGGTAGCCAAATCGGGAGTGTAGATAGAATTATCTGACTGACGACCAACAATTATGGCGTTGCCTTTATGCAGCTTAATCCTTACTTCTCCTGTAACTCTTTCTTGGGTATTTTGGATAAAGCCATCTAAAGCTGCCTTGAGAGGACTATACCATAAGCCACGATAGATTAATTCACCATAGGATTGTTCAATACCACGTTTGTATTGGGTAACATCTCCTGTTAAAGTGAGGCTTTCTAAGTCACGGTGAGCATGAATCAGAACTAATAAAGCTGGTGCTTCGTAGATTTCCCGCGATTTAATACCGACGACACGATTTTCTAACATATCGATGCGTCCTACACCATGTTTGCCCGCAAGCTCGTTCAGCTTAGTTATTAGGGCAACGGGGGCAAGTTTTTCACCGTTGATGCTGTCGGGTAGACCCTGTTCAAAACCGATAGTAACGTATTCTGGCTCATTAGGAGTATCGGCGATCGCCTTGGTCATCACAAAAACTTCTTCAGGAGGTTCTACCATTGGATCTTCTAAAGGTCCTGCCTCAATACTGCGACCAAGTAAATTGCGATCGATGCTAAAAGGAGAAGACTTTTTCACAGGAAATTCAAAACCAAACTTCTCTCCATAAGAAATAGCTTCTTCTCGACTCATGCCCCATTCTCTAGCAGGAGCTAATACCTTTAGACTGGGGTTTAATGCCATAATGCCTACATCAAAGCGCACCTGGTCATTACCTTTACCTGTACAGCCATGAGCTACCGCATCTGCCCCATATTTTTCTGCTGCTTCTACTAATAATTTAGCAATTAAAGGGCGAGCCAAAGCCGTAGATAGAGGATAGCGATTTTCATAAAGAGTGTTAGCTTGAATTGCAGGAAAAGCGTAATCGCGTACAAAGCTTTCGGTGGCATCTTCTACTAGAGATTCAGATGCACCACATTTCAATGCCTTTTGCTGAATTGGTCCTAGTTCGTCTCCCTGTCCCAAGTCAGCAGCCAGAGTAATTACTTCTTTGACTCCCCATTCTTCCTTAAGATAAGGAATACATACAGTGGTATCTACTCCACCTGAATAAGCTAAGACAACTTTGTCTGCGCGTCCCATAATTAATTTTGCCCCTTTTGATAACTAATGGGGTATTGTACCCAAAAGCTGACTCCCTAAAGCGTTTTTTTTGCACATTTTGCCAGAAAAGCACAAAGTCTAGGCAGGTACCCGAATGTTTTTCAAAATCTCTTGCACTACTCCTGTGGCAGTTTGACCCGAAAAGCGTGCTTGAGGCTGCATAACTAAGCGATGGGCAATTACGGACACTGCTAATTCTTGAATATGTTCGGGAGTGATAAATTCATAACCATCAAACAAAGCCAAAGCCTGCGCTACCTTCATCAGTGCCACAGAACCTCTAGGACTTCCTCCTAGCTGCACTCCTTCGGCAGTACGAGTAGCGTTGACTAAATCTACTAAATATCTTTTCATGGTGTCGCTGACTCTGATCTGTTCTACCTGTTGCTTAAGGGCGATCGCTTCAGATAAAGAAATACAGGGTTTAATATGATCGAGGGGATGGCTTTGCATCTGGTCGGCTAAAATTTGCACCTCATCGGCAGGAGAAACATATCCTAAACTGAACTGAAGGGCAAAGCGATCCATTTGAGCTTCGGGTAAAGGATACGTGCCGTGAGAACCCACTGGGTTTTGGGTAGCGATGACAAAAAACAAGTCCTCTAGTTTTTTAATTTGACCATCAACGCTGACCTGAGACTCCGCCATTGCTTCTAATAAGGCAGACTGAGTGCGAGGGGAGGCACGGTTAATTTCGTCTACCAAAACAATATTGGCAAAGATTGGTCCTTGGTGAAAGTTAAAAGAACGTTCTTTCTGGTCAAAAATAGAAATACCTGTAATATCTGACGGCAAGAGATCGGGGGTAAATTGAATACGCTTAAACTTGGCATCAATAGAATAAGCTAAAGCTTTTGCTAAGGTAGTTTTTCCTGTACCAGGATAGTCTTCTAAAAGAACATGACCACCACTTGCAAAACCAGCTAACAGGTTTCTAATAGCAGTTGACTGCCCTTGCATTACACGTTGAATGTTGTGATAAATTTTTTCATATATGTCTTTACCAGCAACATCGCTGATTACTGAGTTTATCTGAGTCACAATAGCTATCCTGTATTGACACGGTTGGGTGATGTTTCCTATCTATGTTGCCCATACAGTTCATAAAAACTATATTTCTACTCCTCACCTTCTGAGAATAAGTTCACAGTAAAAAATTTAATTTAGATTAGACGTACTATTTAAACGATAAAATATGAGATAAAGACATAACAAATAAAACTGTTTAGCATTAGCATCAAAGCCACGGTTAAAGCAGTCTTTGATTCGCTGACGTTTAATATTTGAGCATAGCCAGCTTGCAGAGTTAGCGTGGTGTAAGAAACGCCAACCAGGGCTAAAGGTATTGTTAAAGGTAAGACAGATAAAGGAATAAATCCGATTAATACAAAAAAGAAAGCTAAAGGAGCGATCGCCGTTCCAGCTATGAATATATCCGTTGTTAAATTACCTTTATAATGCAGAAAAAAACGTACCACAACTCCCGTAATTACAAAGCTTATAAAGGGAATCATACCAATTAAAAAGAGTTCCCATATTGGTACTTCTAACGGCAATCCAATCATAAAATAACCACAGACAAAACATAAGCTAGAAAATATACCATAGATAATGCCAACTTGTTTTAAATGCCTTATTTCTAAACGAGAAAATGCAGGTAATAGACCGCCTCCAGGATTAAAAAAAGACAGGCTTAGTGTCATCAAAAAATTTTGAATTGGGCGATCTGACCGACCAGTACCATGGTTGCTTTTTTTTAAGTCACTGACTATTTTTTTAGTACGACGATGAGCTTCATAATTTTTTTGCAAGCGAAAAAGATCGGCAGCTTTATTTAAGTCTTGTATGGCAAAAGAAAATTTGAATAGCTCTTGATAAGCAATGCCTCGATAGTAGTATGCTTGAGGATAATTGTTGTCTTGAGCGATCGCCACGGTGTAAGATTCAACGGCAGGTTCGGCGTAACCTAGAGCATAGCGCGCTCTTCCTTGATAGTAGTGAGCTTTAGCAACTTGGCGATTGATAGCAAATATTTGTTGACAATCATCTAAAACCCCTTGATTATCACCCATTTTGTATCGCATTTCGCATCTTTTGAGATAAGCATCGATAAATTGGGAATTGAGTTTAATTGCCTCAGAATAATCATCAATGGCTTTGCTATATTCTTTAATTTGAGTGTAATGAAAGCCTCGATTATAAAAATCTTTAGCTGTCTTGGGATTACTTGTTTGGCTATACTGATTATTACTCTGGCTCGTATTTGTCTGTGGCTTGTTTTTAAAAGGAACGCGATGATCGTAGCGACGACGTTGAACATTATCTGACAATACATCATATGCCTGAGAAATCTGTTTAAATTTCTCAGCAGCAGCAGGATCGCCTGGATTAAGATCGGGGTGATATTGGCGCGCCAAATGACGAAAAGCTATTTTAATTTCTTTTAATGTCGCATTCTGGGATACTCCCAAAGTTAAATAGTAATCTTCTGGGTAATTTTGCGCCCTTGCCATTGATTTTTACTGTTTTTTCTGACCGCCAACGATTTTAGTTAATAACACCACATTTAAGGCATAATCAATATAAACTAAATTTCGATAACTTTGTTTTGTTTTGCCTGTTTGATTTTGGTTATTAAATAAGCTGGGTTTTTTCTTTTCATTATCATAAATGAAGATACTGATTATGGAAAAGCATAATTTATAATTCAGAACCTACCAACCAGAATTAGTTTAGAAAATACATAAATATCCTGCTGATTATTTTTAGCATATTAAAACTGGCATATTAAAACTTGGAAGGAAATTACGGGGGTTCGTGTACCCAATCAAGCTTAAACAATAATTTGAGCGAGGCTTTTATTTTCTTACTTAGTTAAGTTGACAATACTTTCTGAGGTTGTCTCCTTAGTCAAGTGTGAGCAATTTATTTACAGCTTTTTTGATAAACATTTCATCTTCGGGATTCTGATAGGGGTTTCCTGCCCGATGTCCCCAAATAGAGGGAATAGGCAGATATTTGACATGAGGAATTAAATCCGCTTCGGCTTTACAGTCTTCTGGTGTGAAATATAAATCTGTTGTACTTGGCATGACTAAAGTTTTGGCGGTAATCGACTTGAGTGCTTGTTGATAATCTCCCTGATAAGTTGGGTTATCTCCAACATCGCAATGTAGCCAGGTATCAATCATTGCCAGTAAATTATGAGGATCGCGTTGGCGATAATTGGCTTCCCAACCTCTAAGTAAATAATCTTCTAACGAATCATAGCCAAACTGATAATAAATTCCTTGACGATAGTAAGCTTGAGATGCTGCCCAACTTGCGTAGATACGGGCAAAAGCCTTAAAACCTCGCTCTGGAATGTTCTCAAACTTATTACCATTCCAAGCAGGATCTGCTGTTAGTGCCGTGCGTAAACTTTGGAGGAAAATCTTATTGTGATCTGTTGTACGTGCCGTACCGCACAAAGCAGCAATGCGATCGACGTATTCAGGATATAGCGCACCCCAATGATAAGCCTGTTGCGCCCCCATCGACCAACCATAGACTAAAGCCAGTTTTTTAATTTTCAAGCCGTCTAGTAATTTTTTTTGAGCGCGAACATTATCAAGATGAGTAAACCAAAATCCTGATTCTGCTAGACCACAGGCTTCATCGTTACTAGGAGAACTAGATAAGCCATTGCCAAACATATTAGCAATGATAATAAAATACTGACTCGGATCGAGAATACTGTCAGGATTAATTAACCATTCGATGTCTATATGGTTTGCCCCATAAGATGTAGGATACAAAATAACGTTAGTGCGATTGTCATTCAACTCTCCATAAGTTTTATAGACTATCGTTGCTTCTGATAGTAATTTTCCGCATTGCAAGGAAAAATTGGCGATCGCGAAATGATTTGTATTTTGATTCATGTTGCTTTGAAGCGGTGAGTAATTTTAAATTTAAAGAGGTACAATAAGTAAATATTAATTATGGATATTCATAGTGCGAGTCAGGCTAGAGCAAATCTATTTAAGTTATTAGAACAAGTTAATCGAGAAAGCGAACCTTGTATTATTACCTCTCGCAAAGGGGATGGAGTATTAATTTCTAAAGATGATTGGGAAAGCATACAAGAAACATTATATTTGCAGTCTATACCAGGATTTGCCGAGTCTATAAAGCAAGCTGAAACAGATGATGAATGGGTATCAGAAGCAGAATTTATGGATGAGTTAAATGGCTTGGACGATTAAGTTTTCTCGTAAGGCTTTAAAAGATGCCAAAAAATTACGTTCTGCCAATTTAGCTACCAACGTCAATCGGTTAATTGAAGTTCTCAAACAAAATCCATATCTACCACCATGCAAAAAACTTTCTGGTGATTTACAGGGTTATTATTCCAGACGTATTAATATTCAGCATCGTTTGGTTTATTCGATAGATGAAGAAAATAAAATAGTAAAAGTAGTTTCTGTTTGGTCGCATCATGGAGAATAAAATAAAGCACTTTAAGATTATGCTCTAACCAAATAGTATATTTTTAGAGAAAATTTTAACAAGGTAAAAATTAAATTTAAAACAAAGGCAGTTTAATAAAATACATAATATAGCAATCAGGAATCAAATGTGAGAAAATGAAGTAAAAGTTGCTGACTAGAAAAAAAATGGAAGAACTAAATGCTTTTATCGAGTCAAATCCCGACCCAAGAGAATTAAAACGAGCGGTGGCAGTCAGGATGACCTTCA
>JBBSPC010000024.1:0-41511 GCA_038259125.1 Chroococcales cyanobacterium
ATAACAACGGCTCAATAATTTTCCACTCTTTATCTGTCAAATCGCTTGAATATCCCATTTCTTGCCCCAGCTTACTTAAATTTCTCTACTTTGCCTTGATTCTACGCGATCGCCCAAAAGATCTCAAATGGATTCTATAGCGTTTCTCGTAGTTATCAGCTATTAGCTTTTTAGTTTATTTATTAATAGCGAAAATTATAGAATTATACCCCGATTCAGCAACGCCAAGTTCAAAAACAAGATCGAGAAATCGGGTAACTAAATTTGCATGGATGTAAAGATCAAATCACGGTGGCTAAAATGTCTTTTTCTGACAGAAGTACATAATCTTCACTGCATAACTTAATATCTGTGCCAGCTTATTTGGAGTAAAGTACCTTATCGGCGACTTTTACCTCGATAGGAATACGACTACCATCATCGTTTCTTTTACCGTCCCCAACCTCAACTACTTCGACTATTTGGGGCTTTTCTGTGGCTGAGTCGAGTAACAATATTCCCCCAGCAATCTTTTCTTTAAAGACAGGAATTAACAGGATATGTATAAATAATTTAGAAAAAGTAAATCTTAAATCCACTTTTTCTAAATTATTTAAGTTGAAGCCAGTTCTAGGTTCTCTTCAGAATCCGCTTCTGCTAAAGAAGATGATTCTTTTGCCTGTTCGAGATTAATCTTGACTACTTTTTGCTTGGCTTCTTCTACTTTGGGTAATATTAAAGTCAAAATACCGTCTGTATAGTCAGCTTGGACTTGAGTATTGACTATCGCCACAGGTAAAGAGATTTGGCGGTAGAACTTACCGTAATTAAATTCCGAATATGAATACCGAGATGATTCTGCTTCTAAAGTATGACGTTCTCCAGAAACAGTCACCGATTTTCTCGTTGCTTCAATATCAATACTTTGGCGATCTACTCCAGCCAAAGAAAGTCTGACAATTAACTTGTCATCATGGTCTAATAGTTCCATTGCGGGATGCCAAGAATTATAATTCTGACTAGCCCCCTCCATATCGTTAAAGACGCGATCAATTTGACTGCGTAAAGAATCCATTTGCTCAAAGGGTGAAAAGCTCACAATTTTCATAACGAAATTTCCTCCGTTGTATATGCAACTCAACAAACCGTTGAATAAATAAAATTAGCTAGTTGAAAAATCCCCAAAGCCTGGCTGAATCACTGTTAAGGTTGTGAGTTAGCACTCGGGCTTTGTTATTGCTAATATAGCAAAGCTATTTTTTGATTGACAACTATTTCTAAAGTAGGGTTTCCCGAACTAGTATTTAACGACCGAGCAAATTTGCTGATGGCGATCGCCCTACTACAAACTTCCTTTTTTATTATATTATGTTACGAGGAGGATTACTTTCTAGATTTACGGCGGGGGAGTTTAATAACTCTTTAACCGTTCCTTCTTCAAAAGCATTGAAGTTAACGCATTCTGCTAGCTGATTTAATTCAGTTTTAGTATAAATCTCATCGGCAAACAAAGGTTCTAAAGGTGGTTCGATGCGACAATTGGCTGGATCTTCATCAATGCGAGGAATTATTTGTTCTGTCTCGCCTTCTATTGCCAAAATAACGTTAACGATTTCATTTCTGCCAGCTTGAGAAATAGGATCGGGTATTTCATTATCATCGACTACACCTAGGTCAATATTATCCAAGTCTGACACTTCTGTTTGCAATCTTACATCTACAAAAGGATTAAGAATTAAGAATAGTTTTCTTGGGATCGAAGACAATAGTATTTTCATAGTCTTGCTTTAGATTAAATTCATTACTAACAAAATCCACATCACCCTGTTGTACTTGCAGCGTACCATCAGCCTTTATTTCTGGTACATTATTGGCTGCATCATTCAAAATTAGATCGCCGCTGACTACAAATTTGTATAAGGGTGTTTGTTGAATTTAAAATCTGCCAGAACTACCTCAAAGTCTGTTAATTGAGGCTTAAAAGCATTTTCAGGATCGGTATCAGCGATCGCATTGTTCAAATCTGTTTCTTCTTCATCGTTCAATAGGAAAGGGAATGCAATGCTAGCCTGGATTTGAGCCGAAGGAGTTTCGGTAGTGTCTAATTCTAATCGAGCATTATTATAAACGTATTTTCCCGTTATCTGTGGTAAATTGCGATCGCTCAATCTTCCGTTGGTTAAAGCAACGTCTCCGACAAGTTTGGGAGTTGGTAGGCTTTGGCTAGCTTTCCCAGTCGTGCTAATTCTACCAGCTAGATCGAAGGGAATATCTATGAAATTGTCGATCGCATCTATCGGTAAATCTTGAATCTTATAGTCTGCCGTTACCTGTTCGCCTTTTAGTTTTCCTTCCAATGCCACGACAGCTTGCGCCCCTTGAACCAAAAAAGAATCGAGAGTAATCGCCTGATTATTATAATTCCCTTCTACTAATAGTTTATTAATTGCAACTATCCCTGGCTGTCGGGGAATCTCAAAGACAACGTTTCTGCTAGTATTCCAAAGCCAATCATCGCCAGATATTTTCCAGGCTACGTTAGGAGAATCTAAGCTACCTGCGATCGTAATTTCGCCTGTGTATGCGCCTTTAATATCTAACGGTGTTGCTAACAGATCTGAATCTTCAGCCACTTCCTGTAGTCGTTCGGTAACTATTACCAATAGCTTTAGTAGATCGCCAACTCTAGCATCTTTGTCCCCTACTTTTATGCTCGATAAAGCCTCTGCTTTGGCTAGATCTGGAGTCTTAAATAGTTCCGTTACTCTTTTGATGTCGTACCAACCAAAAGTAGAAATTAGATCTTGAACATACCCTTGAGGAATATCTAGTTCCCCTGTTATTTCTTGAGTCTGTAGATCATACTCACCCTCTAGATCATAAATACTCTCTCCAAATTTTAAAGTAGCAGAATCTAATCTGGCTAAGTTTTATTCGGGACTATAGGCAAAGTCTGCGGTTATCGCTTCGCCGTCAATATAACCGACACTGGGTTTAATGACTTGCACTTTGGCAGTAGTGGCGAAGGTAAACAAGTTAACCAATGCTTTTCCAGTAACTTCACCTTTTAAGGCTTTGGTGAAGCCTAAATTAGCTGCGGGACTTATATTAAGTAAGGACAGAGGAAAGTTTTTAACATCTACATCTAAAAATTCTCCTTCTCGGTTGGCAATTGCGACAATGGGTTCGGGTGTTTTTCCTCCCTGACGTAATCTAATGGAAGTTGTGCCTTTTAATAGCGGTTCAGTTATTGCACCTGTCAACTGCAAATTAGCTTTAACTTTTCCTGCAACATCTACTGGCGAATCGGCTGGTACAATATTAAGCAGCTTATTTACAGCAAAAGGCGGGACAACTATATTTACGTCATAACCAGTTTTTCAGTTGATTCGTCCATCTACGTTAGCAGCAATGTTACCAATGCTAGCCTGAGTCTTATTAACTTTAACTCGATCGCCGTTGAAGTTTAAGCGAGATCGCCCTTTTATCGGCTTATCTAACTGTTCGGCTTCAGCCTTTACCTGTTGCAAACTCAACCTTCCTCGAACTTGAGTATTGTCTATCTCTGCAAAGGAAGGAATGTTTACATCCAAGTTGGCGTTTAATTGACCTTGTTGCAGATTAACTGGTAGTTCGTTTGGTAACAAAGGTAGAACTTTTGGTAGAGACAAGTCTTGCACCAAAATTTCTGTTTTTGTCTCTCCTGTTTCAATAGAAGTTTTTCCTTCAGCCTTAGCTACACCATCGCCAACTTTAGTATCTAAATCGTAGCGAATATACTGGGGTTGAGTTTGATTGTAATTAATCTTACCGTCTAGCTTCAGGTTAATAAGCTGTTGTCGATCGTTCGGCAGTAATGCTACTTGTCCTAATTCAACTAAAACGGTAATATCAAAGTCAATTGGTAATCCGCCCCCTTCATCTGAACTCCCTGGTAGTTCTAGCCACGTACCATTTTTATCCTGTTCTAAATAAAGATCGGGATCGACCAAGGTAACTTCTAAGGGCAAAACTTGGCGAAAAATAACAGGAAAGATATTAAACTCGACCTTAACCCGATCTATAACTGCGTAGTCAGGATCGTCATCATTGACTGAAATATTAGACTCATCAAAAGTAATGCTGTTCAAAGAAAAGCTTTCAACCTCTCCCAAGTCAATCGGACGTTCAAAGGTTTTACTTAACTGCTGTTCTAAAAAAGGTGGGAGTTTTTCCGTGACTAACCATCTTGTTCCCACATATCCTATTAGACCACAGGCTACTGCAATACTCCCTATAATAATAGTTGAAGGCTTCTTATATTGATCGCTGCTAACTTTATTTATTTTAGAATTGGGTCAATTAGACTGAGATTTGAAGGTTTATTAGACTATGGACTTACATCTACATCAACATTACTTGGATCGACATCGGTGGGAGAAATCTTTTTAACTATTAATACAGCAGTTTTCCCAGATTCATTTTCTGATTCGTCAGTAGCATATACGCTCAGATCTTCGTCATATCCATACTCTTGTGCTAATTGTTCTTGGTCGTAAGCACGAACTTGACCCTCAATCAGTACATCAGCACCGCTTTCTGGCATGGGTTCACCAGTTGTATTTAACACCAGTAAATTCTTGTCGCTCTTTAAGGAAAACTCTTTCAGGGTGAAAGCATTTTTATCTAAAACATCTGCTACCTTTCCCGATACAGCAACGTCTTTGTCGTAGAAATTGGCTGGAGTTTCAACTATTTACACAGGATCGGGAGCAAGCACAATTGAGTCGGCATAAATAGCAGGCTTATCCCCTACCTCGTCCGCAATGCCTTCAGGAACATCTACTGGTGTACCTTCATAATATTCTTCAGTACCTACCGTGTCTACTTTTCCTGTAATCCGCAGGGTAATATTCTTCTCTGGTAATTCTGGCAAAGGCTCACCAGATTCGTTAATAATTAAAACGCGATCGCTACCAAAATAATTATCAGCTTCTAGGATAAAAGTATTGTCGTCCTTAAGCTCGTCCATTGTTCCCATAATAGTTACGGTTTTGCCAATCCAATTATCGGTATTATCGATAATTTCTTCCATCGTTGCATTGCCTTCAGCAGATTGGGCTACCGCTTGTTTGCTGCTATCTACTTCCAAAGGAAGCAACAACGCCAAGCTAAATAAACACCAAAATATTGAATATTTCATAACTATCAACAACTTTTATTTTTACTCTATACAATTTATAGTTGCTATATAATCTATTTTTTTTGCTTTGTTGAGCTTCCCGCTAAGGTTAGATATGTACAATAAAGCATACCTATTTTGGTTATGACCAAAATCGAAAAGCAAAGTTGGAAAATAACAGCTGATAGTTTTATGGCATATTCAGCGTAAAAACAAAGTTTTAGTCCTAAAGACAGAGTTGCAACGGTTGAGATTTTGTTAGCCTGCGATAGCAGATTGTTAGCCACAATATTAGTTTTTAGAGTGGGTAGCATTAAAATTATTTAAAATGTCATTACAATTTCTACAAAAACAATTCCTCAGTAATCAAATTTCTGATTATCTAATTGCTTTAGCAGTTTTATTTGCAGGCAGTATAGTTGCCAGACTATTATGTCGCTTTATCTTTCAACGCTTAAAAAAGTGGGCGGATAAAACTCCAACATCTTTAGACAATCGCTTAATTGCAATTATTGAAAGTCATTCAATTCCTATTATTTATTTAGGCAGTTTTTATCTGGCTATATCTAATCTGGCTCTCCATCCAATATTAGATAAAGTTGTCAACGTGATCTTAATTATTTTGGCGACAATTATTGGAGTTAGATTAATTAATTCTTTAGTTAAATATCTACTGCGATTATACTGGATAACTCACAGTCGTAATAATTCAAACTTTGAACTGACTATCAATGCTATTCTGCCAGCCATTAGAACAATAGTTTGGGTAATTGGCTTACTTTTTATCTTGGATAACCTAGGCTTTAATATTTCAGCGGTAATAGCTAGTTTAGGTATTGGCGGAGTTGCAGTTGCTTTAGCTTCTCAAGGAATATTACAGGATTTATTTAGCTATTTTGCCATCTTACTCGATCGCCCTTTTGAACTCGGCGACTTTATTATTGTTGGTGACTATATGGGTGATGTGGAATATGTCGGAATTAAAACCACTAGGCTAAAAAGTATTGATGGTGAAGAGATAATTATTGCTAATACCGATCTGACAGGTTCGCGAATTCGCAACTTTAAGCGAATGAGACAAAGACGAATAGTCTTTGACTTTGGCGTAGTTTATGAAACTCATAGCAATCAGTTAACTGCTATTCCTTCAATAGTAGAAAATATTATTCGACAAACAAAAAACACCACATTTGATCGCGCTCATTTTCTCGCTTATGGAGATTTTAGCCTTAATTTTGAAGTGGCTTATCTAATTAATAGCAATGATTACGATCTTTACATGGATGCTCAACAACAAATCAATTTTCAATTAAAGCAAGAATTTGACAGAAAAGGAATTCAATTTGCTTATCCAACCCAGATAAGTTATTTACGTTCTTCCGCAACTTCTGATGATCGAAATACTAGTAATGCTAATTCAAATAATTTGAATCATTTGCAAGATATACACAGCAGATAATGAACTAAGCTGTTAAGTATTTAATTGGCTTGTTGAGATTAATGCGGAGACGAGGAGACGAGGAGACTGGGAGAGGGTTTAACGGTTTGTTTTCTAATTTAAAAAGATGCAGTTTAAATGCACATCAGCTTATCTCTCTTCTGTCAAAGTCGGTTAAACCCTCTATTTCTCGTTGGCTAAAATGGCGCAAATTCGTTAAATTATCCTAGAGTGACAGAAGAGAGTTATACCGATCCAAAACTGCTGTTTACCTAAATGGCGATCGCATATGATATATCTACGGTGATATGCGATCGCCATTTAGGTAAAACTATTTCTTCTCAACTACAGTCTGATTATCAGTGTCAATCGCTAATTCTTCTTTACGTAGGGTTTCGGATGTTTCAACCGTGTCATGCTCTACTTGTTTATGAACGCTCACTTCTTCTCTAATCACTGCTTGCTTTTCTATATTTATAGATTACGCAAAAATAAAAGCTAAGAGATAAACTTAAAATTGAGATAAAAGTAAGTTTCGCCGTCCACCACTATAGCTGCTTAACCATTTTTACATGAAAGATATTAGCTTCATCAAATTCTTTGCCTACTATTTCAAATCCTAGCTGTTGATATAGCTGGGCGATATAGACTTGAGCATGAACTATTGCTTGGGACTTGTTTTGCAGCGAGATAGTTTCTAAAGCTATTATCATCAGCTTTTTGCCAATACCCTGCTTTCTTGCTTCTGGTAAAACTGCTAGCCTTTCAATTTTGGCTGCATTATAGTTAACTTCTCTAATTCTGGCTGTTCCTACCGCTTTGTTG
The DNA here is from genome assembly GCA_038259125.1 of Chroococcales cyanobacterium. Classification (GTDB taxonomy): domain Bacteria; phylum Cyanobacteriota; class Cyanobacteriia; order Cyanobacteriales; family Xenococcaceae; genus Waterburya. Next base: position 7,404 of record JBBSPC010000024.1, read on the forward strand.
TTCCAGTATGCCAAAAAATGGGTTGCATCTCGATCTAATCCATCAAACTCTAACTCAGATGAAACTCCTTGTTCTTCTTGAAATACTGTAGTTCTGATATTTTTGATTGCTTCTATTGCGTCTTGATATACTACAGTTTCAATCTTGATTGAACCTTTGCCCTGAGCAAATTCATTTTCGTTCATCATTATAGATAATCTCAAAATTAGTGCGATCGCAATACCTATAGAGTAGGTCAAATAGCGTAGACTAAAAAAGCTAACAGCTAAAAAAAATGGATATAATTCTGTGCCATCAAACTGTAGATTTTGACGCTTTAGGTTCGGCAATTGGCTTATCTCGGCTCAAATCAGGAGCAAAAATTGTCCTGACTGGAGGCGCACATCCTACGGTGAAAAATTTTCTGGCACTATATCGAGATGAATTTGACTTTGCCGAAATGCGAAGTATTAACAGTAAGGCGATCGCTATTATTTATATTGTCGATACCCAAAAGAGCGATCGCCTGGGTGCAGCAGCCGACTGGTTAAACTTGCCCAGCCTTAAGGGCATTGAAGTCTTCGATCATCATTTAGATACTAATTCCGATATTCGGGCAACCGAGATTCACACTGAAGCCGTAGGGGCAATTACCACCTACATTACTGAATTATTGCAGGAGCAGAATGTTACCCTGACGGCTTTTGAGGCAACGGCGATGGCGTTAGGGATTCATGTAGACACGGGAAGTTTAACCTTTGAACAAACTACTCCTCGTGATGCTAGAGCGATCGCTTGGCTGATGGAACAGGGCGCAAATGTGGCTATAATCGCTGAATATAATGAGCCAGGTTTATCCAATGAGCTACAGGATTTATTTAAATATGCGCTCAATAACCTCAAGCAAACATCTGTGCATGGATACACTGTGGCGACCGTAATGTTGCAGACGGACAAGTTTGTCAGCGGTTTGGCTAGTTTAACAGCCAGGTTAATCGATCTGACAGAAAGCGATGTCTTATTGTTGGGTCATCAGTTTCAAACAAACACAAGTCAAAAACTAGTAGTAATTGGGCGATCGCGTATACCAGAAACCAATCTCAATCAGCTTTTTACACCTTTTGGTGGTGGTGGTCATGGTCAAGCAGCTTCTATGTCTACGCAAACAGATGAGCCAGAGCGAGTATTTGAGCAGTTATTAAACGAGCTACAGCAGCAGATTCCCCAGCCTCCTACTGCCAGAGACATCATGTCCTCCCCTGTGCGGACTATTCGCCCTGATGTAACTATTGAACAGGCACAAAGAATATTGTTCCGCTATGGTCATTCGGGACTATCAGTAGTGGATGAGAGAGATAGTTTAGTAGGGATAATATCCCGCCGAGATCTGGATTTAGCCATCCATCACGGTTTCGATCATGCCCCTGTCAAAGGCTATATGAGCCGTAATCTTAAAACCATTACTCCAGATACCCCACTGCCTGAGATAGAGTCATTGATGGTGACTTACGACGTGGGTAGATTACCTGTATTAGAAGCTGGTGAATTAATTGGCATTGTGACGCGTACCGATGTTCTACGCCAGCTACACGATCAGCGTCCAAATAATCAAGCAGAGGCAAACGCTCGCAAAAATTTAACTTCTCGTTTATTACCCACCCTGCAAAAACGATTGAAGCCTGCTATTTGGCAACTGCTACAGGAAATAACCAGCGCAGCACAGCAACGGGGCTGGAATCTCTATCTAGTTGGCGGAGGAGTCAGAGACGTTTTATTAACCAGCGATAGTGAATCTTTGTTGTTACAAGATATTGATTTGGTAGTTGATGGTTATCATCGAGCTGCCGACGATCGCGCTGGTGTAGAATTAGCTGAGACAATTCAGGCTATGTATACTAACGTGAGCGTATCTATACATGGAGAATTTCAAACGGCAGCCTTGTCTTGGCATCAAGATCCTGTGTTGGGTAATCTTTTAATTGATATTGCCACTGCCCGCACTGAGTTTTATCCTTATCCCGCTGCCAACCCCCAAGTAGAAGCTAGCTCGATTCGTCAGGACTTATATCGCCGAGATTTTACGATTAATGCCTTGGCTGTTCGGCTCACGCCTCCCAAATGGGGCGAATTTTCTCGTAAAGGAGACTTGTTAGACTTTTTTGGCGGTTTACTAGACTTGCGATCGCGCCAAATCCGCGTCCTTCATGCCAATAGCTTTATTGAAGATCCTACCCGCATTTATCGCGCTGTCAGGTTTGCGGTGCGTTTGGGTTTTACTATTGAGCCTCAGACGCAAGAGTATATTGACTATGCTCTTAAAAGTGGTGTCTATGAAAAACTGAGAATTGGCGATCGCCAAGCTCCCGCTTTAACCACCAGACTACGAGCCGAATTAAAATATATCCTGCAAGCTAACTACTGGAAACCTGCTCTAAAATTACTGTCCAAGTTAAATGCTTTGAGTTGTCTGCATCCAGATTTAAGTTTAACTCCAGCCTTGGAATGGGAAATACACTGCGTTTCCAAGTGGTTATCTTACTTGGAATTTCAATTTGTATCTCAACACTGGTTAATCAGGTTAGAAGCTTTGATTGCTCACTTGAAACCAAATGACAGAATCACAGTCGCAAATAATCTTCAGCTACCAAAGGATAGTTTACAACGATTACAGCAGTTGAAAACCTTAGAAACAGAAGTTACTACTAAGTTGAATAACTGCACTTCCCCCAGTCAAATATATCAGACATTGCATTCTTATAAAACTTTAGGATTAATTTTATTTGCTGCTAGAAGTAAGCAGAATATTCGTCGTTTGGTTTGGCAATATATCACCAATTTATCTCAAGTAAAACCACTATTAAATGGTCAAGATCTGAAGACCTTCGGTTTTAAACCAGGACCATTATATAAACAGATTTTAGATGATGTTTTAGCAGCTACTCTTGATGGTAAGATAAGCGATCGCATCACTGCCGAAGAATATGTAAAGGCTAAATATTAGTCAGGATAAATTACGGTGGCAACAGGATTATTGTTTACTTTTAAAACTACATCTTGAAGATCGAAGGCAACGCTGGCTTTATTAGTTGTGCCGAGTTCTACCAAGAACAATTCTTCATAATCATTCAAACCATTAAGCATAGTTTGAATTGAATTTTGTGCATAAACTCCAGGTATATTAGGAACTTCGTCTTTATTACCTAATACAGTTTCATTGGGAGTAGATAAATTACATTTAGTTGTATTGTTAATCACGCTGTAGTTAAAAGTCAAATCTTTAATTGAATCAACTGGTAATAAAACGCGATCATTTACGGTCATGGTTTTAACAAGTGCTTGGTTATGATAAACATCAACTTTAACATTTAAAAAATCGCCAGCAGCACCACATTGAATTTGCGATGCGAAATATAAAAGTTCAATCATAGTTATTAAAATTGGTAAGTTTAAATCAAAGTAATTAATTTTTAATCAGCAACTATTCTTTGTGTTTTTACGACAGTTTTTTTTACTAGTTGTATTTAATTAATTACAATAATTACTTATCTTTTCTGCTATTAGGCAAATCTATGATTAAGAATTAGTGTATTTACATAAAGTTCCCATAAACTTTTGCCATCCTTCACTGCAATCAATCGGTTTTTATACCAATTTGATCAATTTGATTGGGGTGAGATTGTCGATCGCTTAGATAAAATGTGATGTTACGCATTTAATCTAACTGCTGTAGTTGGAGGTGACGAGCAGCGTAGTCTAATTGAACTGCCTCCCCGTCTTACAGAATCAATGAGTGCGTAGCGTCAGTGAAATAGATAGGTATCGCTTATTGTGCCAAGCGATCGCTCTGGGATAAGTCCAGGGACAGATGTTCTAAAATATTTTATAAAGATTAAATTAACCTAAAATAATGACTTCAACTTCGACACAATTTACTAATAATCAATCAAAACCAGCTTGGAAAATAAAGTTGCTATATGACGGACAATGCCCCTTGTGTGTGCGGGAAGTAAACTTTCTAACCAAAAAAGATAGAGCCAGAGGAATTGTCCGCTTTGTCGATATTGCCGATCTCAACTACAGTCCTCAAGACAATGCAGGAATAGACTTCGCAACGGCTATGGGCAGAATCCATGCAATTTTGCCTGATGGCACTGTAATCAAAAATGTCGAAGTATTTCAACGAGTTTATGAAGAGTTGGGTATGGGGTGGATTTATGCCATAACTAAAGTACCAATTTTAGGTGCGATCGCCAACTGGCTTTATGGTATTTGGGCAGACTGGCGACTAAAGTTTACAGGTAGACCAAATATTGATGCAGTAATTGCCCAAAGGCAAGAAAAGTTAAAATTAAATTCAGGCAGATGTAAGGTAAATTAATGATTTAGTAAACTGGCAATAATGCAATAATCATTACTCTCTAACAAATACCCTCGAAATAAAGTAGTTCGTGATGCTATTATCAATGTGCCAGTGATTATTTTAAGGTAACAATTATGGATCGAGCACCTATATCTCCAGTGGTGCTAGCTATCTTAGATGGTTGGGGTCATCGTGAATCAGCAGAGGCTAACGCTATTGCCACTGCCCAGACACCAATATTTGATAGCTTGCAGGCTGCATATCCACACACGCTAATTAACACATCTGGTAAAGATGTTGGTTTGCCCAATGGTCAAATGGGCAATTCGGAGGTGGGACACTTAAATTTGGGTGCCGGAAGAGTTGTTCCTCAAGAATTGGTTAGAATATCTGATGCCGTTGAAGATGGTTCAATCCTAGAAAATCCAGAATTAATTGCTGCCTGTACCAAAGCTAATGCTGCGGGAGGAAAACTACATCTAATTGGTCTTTGTTCTGAAGGTGGGGTTCATTCTCATCTTAAGCATATTTTGGGGTTACTAAAATTAGCCAAGTCTAATAATGTCAAAGATGTCTGTATTCATGCTATTACCGACGGTAGAGATACCTACACTACAGAAGGAATTAAGGCATTAAGCAAGATTCAAGACTTTATTAATAAGGTTGGCATAGGGCGTATAGTTACTATTAGTGGTCGTTATTTTGCCATGGATCGCGATCGCCGTTGGGATCGGGTTCAGCAGGCATACAAGATCATGACTAGGGACAACATTACCGACAATCGTTCTGTGTCAGAGATTCTAGAAAGTTTTTATGCCCAAGAAATTACCGATGAGTTTGTTACACCTACCAGAATAGCTTCAGGTGCAGTTGAACCTGGTGATTCGGTTATCTTCTACAATTTTCGCCCAGACCGGGCAAGACAGCTAACCTATGCCTTTGTAAATGATAGTTTTGATGGCTTTACTAGAGAAAAAATAGACCCCCTACATTTTGTTACTTTTACTCAGTACGATGCTAATGCCCCTGTAGAAGTGGCTTTTAAACCTCAAAACCTGACTAATATCTTAGGGGAAGTAATTGCCGATCATGGTTTACGTCAGTTCCGCACCTCAGAAACCGAAAAATATCCCCACGTTACTTATTTCTTTAATGGTGGTTTGGAACAGCCTCTAGAAGGAGAAGACAGAGAAATGATTCAAAGCCCCATGGTTGCAACCTATGACCGTGCGCCAGAGATGTCCGCCGTAGCGGTAACGGATGCAGTTTGTAACGCAGTCAAAAAGCAGATTTACTCTTTAATTGTGGTTAACTATGCTAACCCTGATATGGTGGGACATACAGGTAACTTAGAAGCAGCAGTCACAGCGATCGCAACTGTAGACAAATGTTTAGGAAAATTAGTTAAAACTGTCAATCAAGCTGGTGGCACACTCTTGATTACTGCCGATCATGGTAATGCTGAATATATGAAAGATCAAGATGGTAATCCTTGGACGGCACATACTACCAACCCTGTCCCTTTTATTTTAGTTGAAGGCGAAGCCAGAAAAATAGTGGGACATGGGACTGAGGTGCCACTGAGAGAAGGTGGTTGCCTAGCAGATGTTGCACCAACCATCTTAGAAATATTGCAGCTAACTCAACCAGCAGAAATGACTGGCAGATCTTTGATTGAGCCAGCAGTTTACGAAGCCAAAAAAGAGCGCACTCCCATTCAAATATCAATGTGATTAAAGCTATAAGCTACTCTCGATAAATTGTGCTTAAGAAATCTAGTTGAATATAGGTCTGTTGGCAGCTTACAATTAGAGTCTACTAACCGCGAATTAAAAATTAAAACTTAAATTAATGAATACTTATAAAATAGTTCAGATTATTTGGGCAGCTTGTGCCTTTTTAACAGTTGTATTAATTTTGTTGCACAGTCCTAAAGGAGATGGTTTAGGGGGAATTGGTGGACAATCTCAAATGTTTACCAGTACCAAAAGTGCTGAAAATGCTTTAAATCGTATTACCTGGGGCTTGGGTATTGCCTTTATAGCTCTAACCGTTGTCTTGAGTGCAGGTTGGTTGGGATAGTATTTTCGGGGAATAAAAGTTGATGAATCATTGGCGATCGCCTTTTCCTAAGCTTACTATTTTAGCGATCGCTACTTTTGTCACTTTGATTTTTAGCAGTAGCTGGCTAGATTCTCAAATTTTCTCGGCTGATTTGCCTGCTGCTAAAGTCCATTCTCTGCCTAAATCTTTAGCTAATTGGCAGGATCGAACAAAAAGCGGTGACTATTTTCATCAGATCGAGTCAACTCCCTTGGGCTATTTAGTTTGGTCTAAGTTTCCCGTTACGGTTTATTTAGAAAAACCTCTTAACGTTAGCATCGAGGGTACCGCAGCCGATCGGCGTTTTCAACAGTGGGTGATAGCGGTGCGTAAAGCGATCGCCGAGTGGAATGTCTATTTACCCCTCAAAGAAATAACTGACTCAGAAAAAGCCGATATAGTTATCTGCCGATCGCAACCTAACAGAGAAGCAAAATTAGATCCTGATACAGGACTTTTTGATATCTCCAGAGCAGTTACAGCCGAAACCAACTACAAATTTTATTTAAGACAAAATCCTCGGTTTATCGCTCATAAAATGACGCTAGAGATTAGTCCTAGCTATGCAGGAGTCAGTCTTTTAGCTACTGCACGCCATGAATTAGGTCATGCTTTAGGAATTTGGGGACATAGTTCAAATAAGAATGACGCGCTGTATTCTTCTCAAGTAAGCGATCCCCCTGCAATTTCTCCACGGGATATCAACACGCTCAAAAAAATTTATCAGCAGCCAACCAAATTAGGTTGGAAAATTTAGCTACTAAACACCGTAGTCTATCTAATTGAAAACTGCTATAAGTGGCTAAACTTGGTCATTGCTCACTTTAACGAGATCGCCATCTTGAAGATAAGCTGCACCTTTGATCACAATGCGATCGCCTGATTGTAAACCTTCAATTACCTCTACTTGTTCACCAGAAAGAATCTCTCCCATTTTGACTGTCTGAGCTTTAACTGTATTATCAGACTGCAAGACAAAGGCAATTGCTTGGTTACCAGACTGGGGTAACAATGCCTCAATGGGGACAGCTTGCCCCTTGCTCGTATTAGTGCTAATCGCTGCCTGGAGAAACATTCCTGGCTTGAGATTTGTCCCGCTAGGCAAATCTACCTCCACAGTTGCCTGACGAGAGCTATCATCAATTAAGGGATCGATCTCTCTTACTTTTCCAGTCAGGTCTAAATCTCGATTGGCATTGGAGCTAATTTGTACCAGTTGTCCTGGTTTTATTTTGCCAATTAAGGTTTCAGGTATTTGTAGTCTCAACTCCAAGCGTCCATTTTCAATAATGGAAAACAGCATTTGGGAAGCGGAGGTGATTTGTCCGACCTTCGCATCTCTTGAGGCAATAATACCGCTAGTAGGAGCAACAACAGTAGTATCTGCAAGCTGCGCTTCGATTCCTTCTAACCGTCCTTTTGCTTGAACTAGTTCTGCTTGTGCTTGAGCGATAGTTTGGGGACGAGAACCAGCCTTTAACTGCGCCAGTGCCTGTTTTGCCTCTTGAAAATTGGCTTTAGCTCCAGCTAAATCCGATTTTGTAACCTGTTCTTGGTTGAGAACTTCATCAAAGCGATCGCGAGTAATTGCTCCCTCTGCCTGAAGATTTCGGTTACGTTCAACTCTTTTCTGAATTAATTTTAGATCGGATTCAGCTTTGGCGATCGCCGAGCTGGCATTATCTACCTTAGCTTGTGCTTGAGCTATTTCTTCTGTGCGTGTTCCTGCCTGTAATTCATCTAAGCGAGCTTGAACTTGGGCAACTGAACCTTCTGCTTCAGCTTTCTGTGCCAGAATACCTCGATTATCAAGCCTAACTAAGACCTGTCCTTGTTTAACAACATCTCCCTTCTCTGCCAAAACTTCAGTAATTTGTAAACCTTCTGCTTGAGACATGACGGGGGTTCTTTCATAAGCCGTTACCGTACCTGAGGCATTTAGTCGATTATCAATATCTGTAGTTGTGACTTTGGTTATAGTTACTGCTTGAGCGGGAGCAATATCGGTGACATTAGCGGTTGGTTCTGAGTTATTAGAGGCAGTAGGAGCTAGAAATAGACGAGTTGCTCCAAGGGTTAACAATACTCCTAAACCAATTCCCAAAAATAAACCCTTTTTGCCCAGCAAGAAAAAATTAGAAGTAGAATTACCAACTGTTGACAGGTTTGCAGAAGGCTCAGTATTTACTTTAGCTAATTGTTGAGATTGAACTACATTTATTGTATTTAACGGAGTTGGCTTAGGTTTTTTTGTACTAGTAGTATAGTCTAATAGATAAAATTCACCGTCAATTTCCGTGATGTATATTGCTTTTTGCAGAGCAATATCTGGTTTGACAGAGAAATTAGCAAGCTCAACAAAATCCTCCTCTAGAAACGTTTTGTTCAGAGTAAGACTATCGAGACTGCCAAACAATTCGTCTGTTATAGGAGCATCTATAGCAGTCGTAAATTCTTGACTATAATTATTAGATTTTTGCTTCACAATTTTTAAAAAAGTATATTTAGATTAACTAATACAAGAAGTAATTTGACCTATTAACTCGCCAAATATACAGAATAGTGATTGGCTTCATAGCTTCGTAAATGTTTTAATGTTTTGAGAACTGAAAATTTTTATTAAATAAAGGTTGAGAGATAGCATTAAAAAAATAGTCGGTGTTAATCTAAATAATATGGATAAAGCTTATTGTCCTACTAAAAACAAGCGAAGAGTTACGGGACAATTTTTTCTCTTGATTCTTGTTCAACATCAGAACATCAGATTTTTTCGTTGGCTCCGCTGGGGTTTTTCTTGCAGATCATAGGAGTCGAAATTATGGATTTTCCGCTTAACTGTACAAGTACAAACTTCGAGCAGGCTGCTTTAAGTAAGTTCCGTTTTTTGGCATCTTTTCTACCCAAGGATAGCAAAATTTCTCGTGAACCTTGGGGTCGCTCCACAGTCTTGTGCATTGACTTTGCCAATTGTCCTCATTTATCTAGTTTAGACCAAGAACAAGTTCGTTTACTATCTCAGGCGATCGCTCGACTGGGTTTAGCTAATTCGGTTATTTTTCGTATTGGTAGTAAAATTGTTGGCTGGAAAAACATCAAGCGGTAAGACTATTAACATTTTTGGCTTTGCCGATCTCGATTATGTAATTATAGTGATACATTTTTAACAACCTTTAGTTATCTTCAAAAGCCTGATTTATGGCTGGTAAAGGCTGGTCATTATCTTTTTGGGCAACTTCCTCTGCCTCCCTAGTTTCCTGCTCAACTTCCCCTAATTCCTCAATGTCTTCTACTGGCTGATTGTTTAGAGGATTTTTAAGGCGATCGCTCAATCTTCTTAGCACACCATTAATAAATCTAAATCCTTCTTCATCAGAATAGCGTTTAGCTAATTCTACCGACTCATTAATAGCCACCTTTTCAGGAACTTCTAGATAAATTATTTCAGCTACGGCAATACGCAAAATATCTCGGTCAATTCTTGGTAAACGACTCAATTGCCAAGCTACCAAGACGTTTTCAATAGACTGCTCAATTTCATAGCGATTATCATTGACTACCGTAATCAACTCTATGGCATACTGTCTAACCTGATCTTGATTAGTAAGCTGCAAAAACTCAGGAAACTCGATCGCCATTCCTAACCGATTAACTGCGGTTTGCGAGACTTCCAAAGCCTCTTGAATCATGACCCTCGCACCATCTAAATCGCTGGCACGGGTTTCACTATTAAGCAGACGATCTTCGCCTCGTTTAATTTCAGCAGAAGCAGCCTCAAGATTATCCTGAACTTCCATAGTCAAGGTGCGAATGGCAGCTAAAATTAAATAGTCTAAATCTTCTTCTGTAAGTTTGTTTTTTTTGCTTTTAACTTGACTGATGCTCAACAATGCCAATTCGCGAGCAATACTTCGGGGTTGTTTGCGGAGAGCCATATTTCTAATGTGGGTTACAGAATTGTTTGGTTTGCCCCTTAATTTACAATCAGGACTTTAGTAAAGGTCAAAACAGTAATTCACTACCTATAAGTTCTTTACATTTAGAGTGGCTACAATTTAGCCCAACTATATATAGCTTAGTATCCTTTAACCATCTTCTTCCACAGAAATTAATGCCGATCTCTCAGCCGCAAGAGTATTTTCTACAGATATTTCTTGGTGCGCAGCAGGAGTAGATGCGGGAGTTTTTGGGGTTGGAATCTCAGGACTAACAATTCCACCAGATATAAGCACCTTAAAAGCGTCTTCAATAGAGATGTCAATATCTATCGCCTCCTTTTTGGGAACTACCGCATACCATCCCGAAGTTGGGTTAGGGGTAGTAGGAATAAAGACGCTAATCATCTCCTCTGCCAAGTGAATTTGCAAAGTAGGACTGACTTTTCCAGTTACAAAGCCAATTGTCCATACTCCTTTGCGGGGATATTCCACCATCACTACTCGTCTAAATTTACTTTTAGAATCTCCTAAAAGCGTTTCCAAAATCTGCTTGAGAGTTTTATATACCGATCCTGCTAAGGGGATAGCCTGAAGAAACTGTTCGCCAAAATCTAGTAGCCAGCGACCTACTATATTTCGCGCCATCAAACCAATAATGAGAATAGTCAGTAATGGCACCGCCAAGCCGACAATAAAATTAAGAAAATTGGTTAAAATAGGATCTAATCCATCAAAGGGATTGATCTGTTTGGGTATACGGGTAAATAAATCTATCGCCCATTTTGCCAATGAAATGGACAGCCAGATAGTTGTAGCTAAAGGAATTACTACTAATAATCCAGCAATTAAATCGCTTTTTAAATCTTGCTTTAAACGTTGCAGCACAGAGCAAATACTCTCCTTACAACTAATTTGTAATAAATTTAATCTCTAGTATAAGTTTTAAAGCTTATAAATAATTGTTGCAAGTACTGACCACCGTACAAGCGATAGATTTCCCTCAGGGGCGATGCCTACGGTTAAACTATAGAAATCAAGATTAACCGTAACTTTTAAAGAAGTTGCAAATGCAACCTAAATCTTCCTAAGCTCAATAGGTCACCACTATAGTCACTAGTTCTATATTCTACTTGACATTTATATCAACTAGTCGCCTCATAGTCCTCTCTATGCCAAATTTCCACATTTAGTTGCGAAAGATAATTTAAGGCACACTCAATTTGTTGCTGATAACCTCGAAGTTCTAGATCGAAGCAACCGCCCCCTAATCCATCTTTGCCCAAAATTGCCGATCTTAAATTAACTCGCAGTTCGTAATCTGATATCAAATTATAAATAATTGGCTCTTGATGATATGTTTGGGGTATTTTAAACTGGATTCGAGTTTTTACAGGTTCATCTGCTTTTGGACTAGATAATTGTATTTTTTGGCTTTCAATCATAGGTTATTTCCTCAATATCCTTCTTTTTTTATTCGCTAATGAATTATAAATTATTTTAAATTAATTTACAAATGTTTTATAAATTAAACTAAAATTACTGGAAAATAAATGTTTAATCAAATTAGATATTGTTGGAAAATACTAATTTGCTAAACTTACTCGCTTCTAAATCAAACTATATATAGCTTCGTTGTGCTTCTCTTGCTAAGAAATAAGCAAATTAAGATTGAATCTCAGACCGTTTTATCTTTTGCAGTTTTAGCATTGTGATACAAAAGGTTAGCCACAAAAAGCCAATACCATAGCCACCGATAATGTCGGTAGGCCAATGTACTCCTAAATACAGTCTACTTAAGCCAATTGTTCCAATGAGAAATATTGCTACTGTATAAATTAACAGGGCAAATTGAGGATAGCGGGTTGCTAAAAGATAAGCAAGAAATCCATATAAAACCGTTGAACCTAGAGCATGACCACTAGGATAACTAAATGAAGTTTCTTCAATAGCAGACTGCCAAAGAGCGGGTCTAACTTTACCAAAGACGGATTTAAGACCGTAACTCAGAACCACACCGCCTAAACAGTTGATCGCAAATACTTTAGCTTCTGGATAATATTGTCGCCATAAAAGCAATGCCAAAGTAAAAATGGCGATCGCAGTAACCGTATTAGGATTGTTTAAGCTGGTAAAAGCGTGCATGATCGCATCAAGAGTTGGATTAGCAAAGGAGTGAATCCAGAGCAAAATAATCTTGTCAAAAACAAAGGCTTCTCGATCTAATACTTCATCGGAGATTTGAGCCACAACATAGATAATGATTAAACAGCTAAGTATCCCTACAGTGCCGACCGCGGCAATGAGAGAGGTTATTCGCTGATGAAGGTTACGCTGCCAAAATTTAACTAATTTTCGTAAAAGAGTTTGCATAGTAAAACACGATCAAACATTTATCGGTATATTACTGGTTGATGCTTGACTGATTTTTATCAATTTAATATCTATAATGACTCTGAGGTAGATATAGCATAACAGTCAAAGAAGCATATTATTTGATTTTTAGATTGCCAATTAGGAGAGATTAAACTGTTGAAACGCCGTCAAATACTGTATTGGGGAATAGCAAGCGGAATTGGGCTAGCTTTGGGCAGTCACAATCTGATTTCTAGAGCAATCGCCTCTAATAAATCTTCTCCCTCTTTTCGTTTCGTCGCTTTAGGAGATGTAGGAACAGGAAATATCGGACAGTTGGCGATCGCCAATGTGATGGACAGTTATTTTAAACAGGATCCTTTTAAGTTGGTTTTAATGACTGGAGATAATATTTATGAGGATGGCGCAATAGAAAGAGTTGGGGCAACATTTGGTAGACCTTATCGTTTCCTCAGAGAACAAAAAGTTCCATTTTATGCCGTTTTAGGCAATCATGACATACGAACTAAGAACGGTGTCGATCAGGTCAACTACTCAGCGTTTAATATGCAGGGACGATATTACACTTTTACCAAAGGTATTGTGCAGTATTTTGCCCTTGATACTAACAGCAATGCCAACTGGTCAAAACAGCTTGACTGGCTAGAAAAGAACTTAGCCAAATCTACCGCCACTTGGAAAATTGTTTTTGGACATCATCCTCTATATTCCTCTGGAGTCCACGGTAGCGATCCTGAACTAATTGCCCGGCTATCGCCGTTGTTCGCGCGCTATGGAGTTCACTTGTATATTAACGGTCACGATCATGACTACGAACGCACCAAACCAATTGAAGGAACGACTTATTTAACATGTGGTGCGGGAGCAAAAACCCGTCCAGTAGGAAGTTCTAACTGGACTGCTAAATCAGCAGCCAGATTGAGCTTTGCTACTATTGATGTTTATCCAGAACGATTGGAAATTCAAGGCATTGGCAAGGATGGAGAAGTTTTTGATCGCGGGGAAATAGTTGTCTAGATAATAATAAAAACGAGAAGTGCGATCGCATTAATAGTTAAAGATTAAGCAGAAGTTGAAAGTTCAATGTAGTCTAACAAAATGCTCGGTTGAGGAATAGGCTCATTGTCTTCTCTTAAGCCTTCAAAATGAAATTTTAAAGCTTCGGTAAATTGTTATTTAACTTCTTGTATAGTCTTACCTGTAGCAACACAGCCTGGAACATCAGGAGAGTAAGCTGCATAGTTACTTTCTGCTTTTTCAATAATGATAAGGTAACGCATGGTTTAGTTGTTTTCTATTTGAGCTTGTTTCCAAATATTATTAAGACTTCATAGACTGAATCTGATAATTTCAAGCTTAATTTCCAAAATTAAAAAATAATAACAATAGTTTTTAATCAATAGTTAGGAAATTACCATATACAAAATTATTTTGTCAATAATTAAAACTTAGAACATAGTAAAATTTACCAACATGATATTTTAGATTATTACTATGTCAATTACTAACACAATTCACCTGAAAAACGTCAAGGGCGATATATTCGGTGGTGTTACCGCTGCGGTAATCGCCTTACCAATGGCTTTGACCTTTGGTGTTGCTTCAGGTGCGGGAGCTTCTGCGGGGCTTTGGGGTGCAATTATAATCGGCTTCTTTGCAGCTTTGTTCGGTGGAACTCCCAGCCTTATCTCCGAGCCAACTGGTCCGATGACCGTGGTGATGACTGCCGTAATTGCCACTCTGACGGCTGCCGATCCTGAAAATGGCTTGGCAATGGCATTTACCGTCGTCATGTTGGCGGGCATTTTTCAAATTATCTTTGGATTTTTTAAACTAGGCAGATATATTACCTTGATGCCCTACACAGTGATATCTGGTTTTATGTCGGGTATTGGGGTAATTTTAATTATTTTGCAGACTGCGCCATTTTTGGGGCAAGCTAGTCCTAAGGGCGGTGCTTTAGGGACAGTGCAAAATTTACCGACCCTGCTAGCAAATATCAATCCTTTAGAAACCTTGTTGGCTGCTTTAACGCTAGGAATTTTGTTCTTTTATCCGTCCAAGCTCAAGAAATTCATGCCTCCTCAATTACTGGCGTTAATTGTAGGAAGCATAATCGCCATCTTTATTTTCCCTATTTTCTTGGATAACCCTGATATTCACACTATTGGTAAAATTTCAGTTGGTTTACCTAAGTTACAGCTTCCCACCTTTGAGACTGCTCAACTGCAAACAATTTTGGTTAATAGTTTAGTTTTAGGGATGTTGGGCTGTATTGATGCTTTGCTCACTTCTTTGGTGGCTGACAGTTTAACTCGTACCGAACACAACTCTAACAAAGAATTAATTGGTCAAGGTATTGGCAATCTGGTTTCTGGTTTATTCGGTGGTATTGCTGGTGCTGGTGCAACCATGGGGACAGTAGTTAATATTCAAGCTGGTGGTCGAACTGCTTTATCTGGCATAACTCGCGCCTTGATTTTACTAGTAGTTGTTTTAGGTTTAAGTCAATATTTGATAGGTATTCCTAGTGCAGTTTTAGCAGGAATAGCTTTTAAAGTAGGTTTTGATATTGTGGATTGGGGTTTTCTCAAGCGCGCTCACAAAATTTCTCCCAAAGCAGCCTCAATTATGTATGGGGTAATTATCCTCACTGTTTTTGTAGACTTGATGGTGGCTGTTGGTGTGGGTGTGTTTGTAGCTAATATTTTGACTATCGAACGTCTGTCTAATTTGCGAGCCGAAAAAGTCAAAGCTATTACTTATGACGATGAAGAAATTGTACTCAACGATGAAGAAAAACAGTTACTAGAAAAAGCCAATGGTCGCGTACTTTTATTCTATCTGAGTGGTCCAATGATTTTTGGAGTAGCCAAAGCTATCTCTCGCGAACACAATTTAATTAATGATTATCAGGCATTAGTTTTAGATATGTCAGAAGTACCAATTTTGGGTGTGACTTCTGCCTTGGCTTTAGAAAATGCTATAAACGAAGCATTAGAAAAAGGTCGTCAGGTATTCTTAGTTGGTTTGCAAGGTCAAGCCGAAAAACGCTTAAGAAAGTTAGGTGTAATGATAAAAATACCCAGTAAAAATATTATAGGCGATCGCACTATTGCCTTAAAACAAGCGGTTGATTATGTCGATGAACATATTGCCGACTTTGACACTGACCCGATTAGTTTTCAGACAATCGGATAATTTAAAGCTAAAAGCTTTCAAAGATGCGAGAAGAAAAGGATTTAGCCACTACCAGCAAAATAATTGTAAGGTGAGCAATACTAATTTTACTACTAGTTGAATTATAAAAGGCTTCTTTTGTTAATTAATTTGATTAATATGATAACTAAAAGAAAGATAGTGCAACACAATATTGCTACTGTAACTTCTTCAATTTTTGGTGGTATTACTACAATAAATCCTTGCCCTTTGATCAACGCCGAAAAACTAGAAACGCAAAACGGCATTAAATATAACCGAAATGTTTGCCAATGATCTCTTTTGCCAATTTTCTGAGAAGAAACGCTTAACATCAAACCAGTACCGATTACAGCACTAATTCCAATTGCATTTATCCATATTTTAGGCGAAAGATCGAAATAAAAATAAACTATTACAAAGTACCAAATTAAATAGCACCAAAGAATTGCTTTATCTAATTTGATTTGATAAAAATATCTAGTCAAAAATCTCATTTATCTAAAATGATTTGTAGCTGTCACTTAATCTAGAGATTATCTGACACTGTACTTTATGAGTACGGAAATCGCTATATATAAAGCGATCGCAATTTATGCCTGTGTAAAACTTCAATCTGTTGAAAACATTATGAGGTCTACCTAGCAAGTTGAGCTAAGATACTCGACTCTGGAAAGGTCATTTTCGGACTTTCTTCGAGCAAATAGTTTAAAAATGTTTCGGCAATCACCGAAAGTTTTTTGCCTGTTAAATGAGATACAAACCAACGCCTTTTAATGGGAAAATTTTGGAAATCTAAAATAGTCAACTCGCCTAATATTCTCTCAGAAATGAGGCAATGTTCTGAAAGAATTGATATGCCTAATCCTCCAGCGATCGCTTGTTTGATCGCTTCATTACTGCCTAACTCTAGCTTGACCTTTACAGCAATATCATGCTGACTAAACAGCTCAAAAATTGCTTCTCTAGTTCCCGAACCTTTTTCCCTCATAACAAAAGACTGATCGTTTAATTCAGTCAAGCTAATATTTTTTTGCCCTGCTAAGGAGTGATCTTTCCTGGCGACAACAACTAAAGGATTGTTCAAAAATGGCTTGCTGATTAGGTCAATATCTCGGTGAGGATTACTAACTACATACAAATCATCTTTATTTTCTAGCATTCGCTGCTGAATTTCCTGATGGTTAGTTACCTTGAGCGCCACATCAACACCAGGATAATGCTGACAAAAAGAACCAAGCAGCCTGGGAACAAAATACTTAGCGGTTGTAATTACCCCCAGATTTAATTGTCCCTCTTTGGTGCCTTTGAGATCTGCCACCTTCATCTGAAAATGGTTCAGCTTCTCAAAAATATCTTGGCAGGTAACTAGCAACTCTTTACCAGCATCAGTTAGGTAGAGGCTTTTACCTATTTGCTCAAATAAAGGCAAGCCAACAGCTTTAGTCAGTTGCTTTACCTGGCTAGAAACAGTGGGTTGAGTAATCAATAATTCTTCGGCTGCACGGGTAAAACTGCCATTGCGCGCCACCGTTTCAAATACCTTTAACTGATGCAGAGTTGCTGGAATCAAAAACCGGTCCTCCTCAATGGTAATTAACTAATTATCTGCTTTAATCATATATAAAAATCAATGTTTTGCAAAAAAATCATAATCAATTCTATATAAACATTTTAAATTAGTAAGTTTCTGTTTCCTTATTTCTTAGTCCACAAGACTCAGCAAAGCACATTCCCAAACAAGTCGAGGCTGCACATAACTCAAGAGATATTGACGAGTTTTTTCCCACTGGTGCATCAGATTACTTTGTTGGTTTTGCTGCCAATAATAATATTGCAGATAGTCTATTAACCAAAGTTGAGTTTGAGGATCTAACTCACTAGTAATTGTTTGTGCCAATTGCATCGCCTGTAGAGGAGTTTTGATTGACTGTTTAAGTTGGTACAGTAGTTGGTCTGGAATTGTCTGTAGCTGATTCCAGGCAGCGATCGCTTTTCCTGGACTTCCTTGGGCGATCGCCATTAGCTCAGGGTATTCTAGAATCGCCTGATAGCCTTGATTTTTGAGTATTGTGGTTAAATTAGCTTTAGATAGAGAATAAAACTGAATACGCTGGCAGCGCGATACTAATGTACTTAATAATCGATCCGCATCAGGAGCAATTAAAATCAGGGTGGCTTTGCCTGGCTCTTCTAAGGTTTTTAGTAAGGCATTAGCTGGTGCTTCTGCCATAGTTTGAGTATCTTCAATAACGACAACCTTTCTACTGGCTTCAAGTATAGGGCGATGAAGAAATTGAGTCAGGCTACGAATTTGTTCAATCCGAATTTTGGGAGGTGTTTTGTATTGCAAACCTTGCTCAGTAGCTTGTTTAGCAGTATACAGTTCACCTTTATTAAGGTAAGTAGGCTCTACCCAAAGTAAGTCTGGATGGTTGCCTGTTGCTAGTTTTCTGGCAACTATAGGTAGCTTTTCTAGAGTTAAACCCATACTAAGTAATAGCCGAGTAAAACTTCTCGCAGCCATACTGCGACCAATACCCGAAGAGCCACAAAACAAATAGGCTGGGGCAATACGGTCTAGCTTTACCGCCTGTTGTAATAATTCAACCGCTTTATCTTGACCCAGTAAACCCTCAAAAGCTCTCAAAAGTCCTCATCTCTCATCCCTTCGCTATTCTCCTTCTTCATCTACATCAATCATGGCAGGGTCAATCAAGGTAATGTCATAGGGATCGTCAGGAGGAATAGTCGGAAAAATATCATATTCACGATATTGATATACTGCTTCTACTTGAGGACCAAAAATAACTTTATCGTCATGTTTTAGATCGTGGAACCTGACTTTTTTACCGTTAATCAATAATCCATTGACGCTGGGATTGCCTTGGGAGTCACCATCAATAAGCCGATAGCAATTACGCTCTTCTTCTTTTCGCCTCACTAAAGTAGCGTGATGACGGGATACAAATTGAGATTGCAGTATAATACTGCATTGCACGCCTCGACCCAAAGAATAAACTTCATCTTTAAGCTTTATTTCTCGGTGTCCTTTGCCATCGGTAACAATTAAGATATGCTCTTCTCGATGTATTACAGGTTTTGCAGTCATGAGCCAAGTCTATATTCACCAACTTATTGTACCGAGGTTTGTTGCTTAAGATAGATAGTTGTTAGTTTTTGGTAGCAAAATTGAAATTTAATAAAAGAGAGTTGGTCACCACAATTAAAGAACTAGATGCCATAGCCAATGCTGCTAAACCAGGAGACAACAGCAAATCATATTGAGGTAATAAAATTCCTGCGGCAATAGGAATAGCAAACACATTATATGCCAATGCCCAGGCTAGATTTTGCTTAATTTTGTTGACTGTAGCACGACTAAGCTCAATTGATTCAATCACATCTGCTAGCTTATTTTGCATTAAAACAATATCAGCAGTAGCGATCGCCACATCTGTACTGCCTTGGAGAGATATGCCTACATCTGCCTGAGCTAATGCGGGAGCATCGTTAATGCCATCGCCAATCATAGCAATTTGACCTTGTTGTTGTAATGACTGGATTACCTTTGCTTTGTCCTCTGGCTTTACTTCGGCAAAAAACTGGGTAATATTTAACTGTTGAGCAATCCCTTGAGCTACTTCCGAGCGATCGCCAGTGAGCAGGACTGTATTCAATCCCCAGGCTTGTAATTGCTTAATTGTTTCTAACGCATCAGAGCGTAAACTATCTTCAATCGCGATTAAACCTTTTAAAACACCATCTACAGCCAGATAAATAACTGTTTTACCCGATTGAGCGATAAACTGAGCTTTTAAATCATGATGCTCACTAATTGTAATTTGATAGGTAGTTAGCCACTGCTGATTTCCTAGCAAGACCTTTTTATCTGTAACAATGGCTGATATTCCCTGTCCAACAGCAGTATTAAAATCTTTTGTGGCTAAAAATAACAGATCTTTTTCCCGTGCTGCGGTCATGATAGCCTGTGCCAGAGGATGATTACTACCATTTTCTACTGATGCTGCTAGCTGCAACAATTCTTCAGAAGTTAAATCTGCCAAAGGAATACAGTCGGTAACTTGAGGTTGACCCTGAGTTAAAGTGCCTGTTTTATCAAAAACTACCGTATCTAGCTTATGAACACGTTCGAGAATATCTCCACCTTTAATTAAAATTCCTTTTTCTGCACCAATACTAGTACCTACTAAAATCGCTGTCGGAGTCGCTAAACCCAAGGCGCAGGGACAGGCAATTACTAGCACGGCGATCGCTAATTTTAAACTGAGTAATAAAGGCGAAGTCGATCCTGTCATCTCTCCCATTGCCATAGACATCGAGTGAGATGCGCCCAGTAAGACTGAATCCCAAATCTTGGTGCCAGCAAAATACCAGAAGCAAAAGGTTAGAGTAGCGATCGCCATTACGCCATAGGCAAAATAACCCGCAATAGTATCGGCTAACTGCTGTACTGGTGCTTTACGGGTTTGAGCATCTTCTACCAAATTAATAATTTTTGCCAGGGTGGTATCTTGACCAATACCTGTGACTTCTAGGGTGATAACTCCTGACTGATTAATCGTGCCTGCACGGACTAAATCTGATTTAGCTTTAGCCACTGCCACTGATTCTCCGGTAAGCATCGATTCGTCTACGGTGCTTTCCCCTGCCACAATTACTCCATCTACAGGAATTTTTTCTCCTGGTAAAACTCGCAGCCATTCAGATGGCTTAACTTGTTCTACAGGGATTTCAATCGTCTCGGAGTTATCTTGTTTGCCAATTAAACGAGCAATAGGCGGTTGTAAAGAAACCAGCTTTTCTAAGGCAGCAGAGGCGCGGTTACGAGCTTTCCCTTCTAAAGTACGTCCTAACAAAATAAAGCCCAATAGCATCACAGGCTCATCAAAAAAACATTCCCAACCTAGTTGAGGCAGAAATAAGGCAAAACAGCTAGCTAAATAAGCACTGGTTGTACCTAAGCCAACCAAGGTATTCATGTTGGGCATTCCTTGAGCTAGACTACGCCAACCATCAATTAAAAGCGATCGCCCTGGAATTAGTAAAGCTAGAGTTGCCAAGGCAAAATGAACCCAAATATTACTTAGTACAGGAATATAGGGTAAACCCAAGTGATGCAGATGACCAATACCCGAAAAAAGCAGCAATACAGCAGCAGTAATCAGTTGCTGGACTTGTTTTTTTGACTGCTGTTGTCGTTTTGCCTGATTTGATTGGGCGATTTGATAAATACTGCGATCGCTTGATCGCAATTGACTAGGAAAACCAGTCTTAGTTAACTTCTCGGCTAAAGCTTCTGGAGCAACGTTTTGCGTCTCGTATTCTACTACCGCCACTTCTGTAATCAGGTTGACACAAGCAGATACTACCCCTGAATTTTGCTCTAGCTGTCTTTCTACCGCCTTGACACAGCCAGCACATTTCATCCCCCCTACGTCTAAGGCGATTGTCTTTAGTTCAGATTTGGCTAAGTTAGAAGAGTTTACCTGCTCCTGATGTGGTGATGAGGGAGACTTGACCATGAATTAAGTAGCTTAAAAAGTTTTGTATTTATAGAAATTCTAATTCAATCAGTAAGTAAAAAGCCGTTGGGTTATCATTAAGAAGGTAAAAATTAGCTAGAAAACCAGTTGGCGATAATTTTCAAATTTATATTATAAGTCTAGTGTGAATTAAAAGGGTTTAATCGTATCCTCATAATTTTAGAATTTATCTTTAAAACCATAATTTATTCCTGGGGGAACTTTCCCCCAGACCCCAATCTCGCGCATTCCCTTGCTAGCGGGTGTGGAACAAGGCTCTTAAACAGAGCCGTTTCCACCCGCTCTGACGGCGACGCGGGGTCGCTCGCCTGCTGGGGACGTTACGACCCTCCCCAAACCCCTTCCGTAAACATTAACCATGACTTTTGCTCATCAGCTAATTTCTAACAATGTTGAACCTTTACTGCTCAAGTAAAATACCAGAAATATCAAATTGTTCCGTAAAGTTTATCTGTCAATGGTAGTTTCCAGAAACAAAAACGAAAAGACAAATATATCCATGAACCCTTTCCCCTTAACCTTTTCCCAATCCTTACTGATTAATGAGTGCGTAATATCAATTAATTAGCTTGTTTATGAAGTTAATATTTTTAGTTTTTCCTGCTCATCTTGAGTCAAGTCAGTTGATTGACCAAGAGTTTCTTTATACATCTTGATATATTCTATAGCTGATTTTACCCAGCTAAAGTTTTGACTCATGGCTCGTTGCTGTAATTCTTGCCATCTATCTTTATAGACAAATCCTTCTGAAGCTCGAACCATACAGGTAAATAAATCTAAGGGTTCATAACGATCAAAACAATAGCCAGTACCTCCTTTATTCATCGGCTCGTGATGACTTACTGTATCTACTAAGCCGCCAGTGCGTCTGACAATCGGAATGCAACCATAGCGCATCGCTAACATCTGACTAATACCGCAGGGTTCAAACTTAGAAGGCATCAGAAATACATCACAACCGCCGTAGATTCTACGTCCCAAAGAGTCGTTGTAAAGTAGCTGTACTGACACTCTGCCAGGAAAACGAGTGGCTACCTGCCATAGTTGGGTTTCAATTTGGCGATCGCCCGTCCCTAAGACTACTAGCTGAGAATTACTGTATGCCATAAAGCGATCGATTATCTGCAACAGCAAGCCGATTCCTTTCTGGTTAACAAGTCTTGAGACAATTCCCATGAAGAAAACGTTCCGATCTACCTTTAAACCTAATTCTTTTTGTAAAGCGGATTTATTGATCGCTCTCTTAGCTATAGTATCTTGGGTGAAATTTTGCTCTAGAGCTTTATCTTTGGCAGGATCGTAACTGTCCGTATCAATGCCATTTAAAATTCCTCTAGTCTTACCGCTAATAAAGGAAAGTAACCCTTCAAGTTTTTCGCCATATTCAACGGTTTTAATTTGTTCATTGTAAGTAGGAGAGACAGTATTAACGCGATCAGCAAACTGCACCGCAGCAGCCATCACATTATGCCCCTGCATATACCAAGGACACCAAGTAATCTGCTCTAAATATCCTCGCCAAGGACCTTGGTAAGCTAAATTATGAATTGTAAAAACGCTAGAAATATCAGGTGACTGATTCAACCACACAGGAAGCATTCCTGTATGCCAATCATGACAGTGAACTATTTCTGGCTTCCAGTAATTCCAGCAAAATTCTGCTGCGCCATTACTAAAGAAAGTAAACCGCCATGCCTCATCTTCTCCTGCATAAATTCTGTGAGGATCGAAAGCAGGATGACCAAATAAATAAAGCGGGACATCACTATCTGGTAATACAGTTTCATAAATAGCAAAGCCGTTAAACATGGCATTTCCCCACCAGACGGGATTAGGGGGAATATCTATTTCGCCGTTTAAAAAGCCATAGTAAGGCATAAAAATACGGACATCATGACCTAGCTTTCTTAATACTTTAGGTAACGCACCTACCACATCCCCTAGTCCCCCTACCTTAGCAATAGGAGCGACTTCTGCTGCTACAAATAAAATCCGCATTTAATTACTATGGTGCTTATTCCTGCTTTTAGTTCCTGTGTGATTATAGTCGGGTGATGGGTACAGGCGATAGGGGATCGAGAAAAAAATTTAGTATAATTTAAGGTCAGACTTCACCTCCTAACAGCGCAATTATTTAAAGTAAAGCTACGTTATTTATTTTTAGGGCAGACAAATCAAAAGTTAACTGTCAAAATCAATTGCTGATGGTATTACTTACAATTGAATTAATTTAGATCAAAATTTTTGGCGTTCTTTTCGCGAGATGACTTAATGACTACCAAACCTCCTGCTAATGGCAATGATTCTCAATCACCCATTAGTAAAGCTGTCACCCAAGCGGTACAAAAGATTAAAGTTAACTTTAGCCGTGGCAATTTTCGCTCTGGCAAAGCGACTCCAGAGTTAAGAATTAAAGAAGCAAATGGTAAAGAAGAAACATATCCCTTAGTTGGCGATCGCTATACTTTAGGACGTAGTTCAAACTGTGATATCAGTATTCGCAATGCGGTAGTTAGTCAAACTCATTTAATCTTAAAAAGAAATCGCAAAAAACCTCGTTCGTTTATAGTTCAAGACGAGCAATCTACTAATGGTATTTACCGTGGTAAGCGTCGCTTTAAAAATTTCTCTTTATTTCATGGAGAAAGCTTTACCTTGGGACCTCCAGAATTAGCTGCTGCCGTGACGGTTAGATATATTAATCCTCCTCCATTGTGGCTCTATATTATCCGTTATTCTCTCTATGGCACGGGAGGGCTGTTGGGTTTGATGTTATTGATTTTGGGCATTGAATGGCTCAAAGTTCCTGTATATCCCATACCTAGAGAATCAACTCTACCTGTAGTGGTTTACGCCCGTGATGGAGTAACGCCGATCAATCCTACGGCA
The DNA here is from genome assembly GCA_038259125.1 of Chroococcales cyanobacterium. GTDB lineage: Bacteria > Cyanobacteriota > Cyanobacteriia > Cyanobacteriales > Xenococcaceae > Waterburya. The sequence continues at coordinate 31,808 of JBBSPC010000024.1, forward strand.
CAAAATAACACCCACCGCGAATTAAAAAAACTCTCGGATTTTTCGACCTATCTACCCAAGGCAGCGATCGCTTCTGAAGACAGTCGTTACTACTGGCATTTTGGCGTTGACCCCATTGGCATTAGCAGGGCGGTAATGATTAATCTTTCTTCTTCCCAATTACGCCAGGGTGCAAGTACCCTAACTCAGCAGTTGGCACGTAGTCTTTTTCCTGAAGTCGGCAGACAAAATACCGCGGGGCGTAAGATTCGGGAAATGATCGTGGCTTTGAAGCTAGAAACTTTTTATAGCAAAGATTTTATTCTAAAAACCTATCTCAATCGCGTCTATCTAGGCATTGGTAGCTATGGTTTTGAAGATGCTGCCCAATTTTATTTTGATAAGTCGGCAGCGGATCTGGATCTATCTGAAGCTGCTACTTTGGTAGCGATTTTACCAGCACCAAATTTATACAATCCTGTCAAAGATTATGATACCGCCGTTGGTTTACGTAACCGTATTATCGACCGTATGCTGGCATTGGGCATGGTGAATGCAGAAGATGCAGATCGGGCAAGGCGATCGCGCATTGAAGTTAGCCCTAAAGCCGAAGAAACTCTTAATAGTGCGGTTGCTCCTTACTTTTATAGCTATGTTTTAGATGAGCTTAAAACCCTGTTGGGTGCAGACGTGGCACAGGAAGGTAACTTTATTGTCGAAACTGGCTTAGATCCCCAACTACAACAAGAAGCTGAAGAATCTCTGGAGTATTCTGTCAATAGTGATGGCGATCGCTTGGGTTATTCTCAAGGGGCGGTAGTTACCTTAGATAGTCGAAACGGCAATATTCTGGCTATGGTTGGTGGCGTTGACCACGAGCAAAGTCAATTTAATCGGGTAGTTCAAGCAAAAAGACAACCAGGTTCAACCTTCAAAATTTTTACCTACGCAGCAGCTATTGAAGAGGGAATCGACACGGATACAAAATATTCCTGCGCCCCTTTTTCTTGGCAAGGACAACAATATCGTGGCTGTGAGCGTAGTAGTGGCGATATTGATATGTATCAAGGATTAGGACAGTCTGAAAACGTTATCGCTCTTAGGGTTGCCGAAGAGGTTGGCTTGAAAAAAGTTATGGACGTAGCTCAACGCCTTGGTGTATCGTCCCCGCTTACTGAAGCCCCTGGTTTAGTTATCGGACAAAGTGAAGCCAACGTACTGGAAATGACTGGTGCTTATGCGACGATTGCCAATGACGGCATTTGGAATAAACCCCACGCCATCAATCGTATTTTAGACGGAAATGACTGCAAAAAATCTGGCAAACCCGATACCTGTCGGGAAATTTATGTTTTTGAAGATGACAAAGCAACCTATCGCGATGTTATTTCTCAAGATGTTACCGATGAACTTACCGATATGCTCAAAGAAGCCGTAGAAAACGGTACGGGCAAAGCTGCATATATAGATAAAGGAGAAGCAGGGAAAACTGGTACTACCGATAACAATGTCGATCTTTGGTTTATTGGCTATGTCCCCAAGGATGATTACGACTACGTGACTGGAGTATGGCTGGGCAATGATAACAATTCACCCACCAGCGGTAGTAGCTACCAAGCAGCCAGTCTTTGGGGTAGATATATGAAACAGGCAGTTGGTAATTAAGTGAAGGAAAATAACTTTAGGATCATGACTACCAAAATATCAAGTCTTAACCAGTTGTACGATCGCGATTATCATTTGTGGCTAGAAGAAACCGCACAACTATTAAAAACTAAAAACTTTAACCAACTAGACATTGAAAATTTAATTGAAGAAATAGAAACCTTGGGCAGAAGTGAACGCAATAAGATAATATCTAGTCTCAGATTAATCTATCAGCATCTACTTAAATGGCAATATCAGCCAGAAAAACGTAGCGCAAGCTGGACAAACACTATCGATCGCGAACGAGATAATATCTGTGACTATGTAGAAGATATGCCCAGTCTTCAAAAAATGTTAGACAATTCAGAAATAATAGCAAAAGCCTATCGTCGAGGTAGAAGAGATGCGATTAAAGAAACAGGAATAACAAATCTGCCGACGGATTGTCCTTTTACGATTCAGCAAGTTCTTGATTATAGCTATTTGCCATCCTGCGATTTCTAAATATTTAGAAGAGTAGAAAAATTCAGCTAATAATCTACCAGCATTGGGAGATTTAGGGGGCGATACACAAATAATTAAAGTGAATAATAGACGTAGAGTTCGTGGTACAACTCCAGAAATAGAACAGGCTGCACGGGAATTGAGGCAAAACCTGACACCAGCAGAGGCTTTTTTATGGTCAGCGTTACGAAATAAACAACTTCAAGGATTACGTTTTCGTTGTCAACATCCTGTTGGCAATTTTATTCTCGATTTCTATTGTTCTTCTTGTAAATTAGTTGTAGAAATTGATGGAGAAATCCATGACAGCCAAATTGAATACGACGAAGCTAGAACGGTTAAATTAGCAGAATATGGCTATAGAGTCTTAAGATTTAAAAATAAAGAAGTAATGAATAATCTATCCAAAGTTTTAGCTCAAATAGAAAGTGTTGCTCTTTCGCCCCCCTAGCCCCCAAGTTTGTGGTTTAAGCCCCCCTCGCCCCCCAAGTTTGGGGGGAATAAGATCTAAAAGTCCCCCAGGATTGGGGGATTTAGCGGGCGATATTCATTTCCAGTCAAACAGACAAACGCTAGCTTAAGTATTGATATATGGTGTACACTTTCATCCTAAATTTGTGGTTTAAGCCCCCCTTTCCCCCCAAGTTGGGGGGGATAAGAACTCAAAGTCCCCCAGAATTGGGGGATTTAGGGGGCGATCGCTTAATTCCGAACTAAACTGCCTCTAAGTTTTTTTCTCCAGTACGAATACGGACAACCTGATCTACAGGATAAACAAAGATTTTACCATCGCCAATTTCGCCAGTACGGGCAGCAGCGATAATTTTATCTACCACCATATCTACCTGATCGTTTTCGATCACGATTTCTAGCTTCAGCTTTTGCAAAAACTCTACGGTATATTCTGAACCACGATAACGCTCAGTCTGCCCTTTCTGGCGACCAAAACCTCGCACCTCAGAAACCGTCATCCCCACGACTCCAGCGTTAACTAGAGCGATTTTTACTTCATCTAATTTAAAAGGTCTGATAATAGCTTCTATTTTTTTCAATTTACAGTCTCCTGTCGTTGTTATAAAAGTTAGACTTTCACTATTTTACGTATATTTACCCTGAAAGCTAGCCCTACAGTTTATACATTTTATTTGTTCAGATTATGGTATGGGGTTTGGGCTTTTAGGAAAAAGGCGATCGCACTACGTAATGCGATCGCTTTTTTTGCTTATTCAATCTTTAATTCAAACAATAGTAAAAATACGTACATTTTTTGTTAATTGATATTTAGTAATTATCTTCATACTAAGTTTACTAGATATTAGAAAACAACATTATTGCTTTGCATTGAAAGTTCAGTGTTTTCAAGAGTTTACGTTGCCTATTTGTCACTGTTATTGTTGATTAACTGGTAAATAAAGTCTAACAAAGACACTCAAATTAACTAATACAAATACTATTTATTTAGAAACAAAGGAAATCGACTTAAATGCTTAAACTTATTAATTCTATAAAATACAGTTCAACTATTCTTTTAGGTGTTTTGATGGCAACCTCTTTAGCTGCCAAACCTGCATCTGCTGATAATAATGCTCTGACAGTCACAATAGAAGCACCAACAATTCAAACTGCACAATCAAAAACAGATACTTATGTAGTTGATTTTAACGATCAATCTGGAACAACAGGATTTACTAAAACCAATGGTAATACCAATTATGTTTACGGTGGCGATTTAACAATTTTAAACGCTGATCAATGGGGCGGTGCAAGTAAAACTAAATATATTACTCAATCTAAAAACGTCAGCAGCTTTAACGTAAAAGTTAACAAAGACCAAAAATACTTTGGTTTTTGGTGGTCAGCAGGTGATAGTGCCAATAAAATAATTTTCAAAAATAAAGGTGCGGAAGTAGCTGTTTTTCAGACAAAAGATTTAGTAGGCTTTATCAACAGCCGACCCAATGCTGAAAAAACTTTATACTATGGAAATCCTAATTGTCTTATTGCTGGTGTTGCTCCTTGTGGTTCTAATACAGGTCATAAAGCTGAACCATTTGCTTACGTCAACGTCTATTTTAATAATCAAGTATACGATGAAGTCGTGATTCAAACTGAATCATCCTCAAAATTTGAATCGGATAACCACACTTTTTCAGCACAAAATCAAACTGTTACAGGTCCGGCTGTACCACAATCAGCTAGTGCTGTGGCAGACCCATTTTCTATTAGTGAAGATGGAGATGGAAACAATAATATTACTCGCAATGTAATTGCTAATGATTCAGGAGAAGGTCTTAGAGTTTTAGGTGTCAATCTTACCGCGACCCAGTTAACAAGCAAAGCTGTAACTAATGTAGGCAATCAAGTAACTACTGGTAAGGATGCGTTGGTAACACTTAATAGCGACGGGACTTTTACTTACAATCCTAACGGCAAGTTTGAGCGTCTCAACCCTGGTCAAACTGACACCGATACTTTTTCCTACACTATCAAAGACAATCAAAATAATATAAGTACTGCCACTGTAACCATGACTATTAATGGTGCTGCGGATGATCCCGTAGCAGTAGACGATATAAGTGAGACAGATGAAGATACAGCGAAACAGATTCGTGTTTTGATGAATGACAGCGATCCTAATACCCCTAGAGAAAATCTAACTATCACTAAAATTGGTAGTTCACCAATTAGTGTTGCAAGTCCAGTTACACTTCTTTCTGGTGCCAAAATTTCACTCATTCTAAATCCAGCAGGTTCGTCAAAATATGGTATTGAAGGAAAATATGTTTTGAAATACGATCCTACCCCTAGTGCTTCTTTGAATCTTCTTAATGATGGACAGAGTAAGACAGAAACCTTTAGTTACACAGTGAGTGACCCTGAAAATAATACTGGCAAAGCTGAAGTAAATGTTAAAGTGACAGGTATCACAGATACTTATTCTGACTAAGATTAACTAGTTCAACTTTAGATAATTTCTAAAAAGCGATCGCACTTAGTAAGGCGATCGCTATTTTGCTATTTAATCTTATGTTCAAGCGATCGCTAAAGTAAAAATATAAAATAAGATGTCATATATGCTATCATCTATTCATGGCTATAAAAATAGTAGTTGACACTAATGTTTTTATCAGTGTGCCAATTGGACAGAGCGAGTCAACTAGTAGAGAGCTTGTTAGACTATGCTTAAGAGGAAAATATCAGCCTCTAATGGGTAATGCCTTGTTTGCCGAATATCAAGATGTTATCAATCGCGATCGCATTATTAGTCTTTGTCCTTTGACTACTGAAGAAAGAACAAATTTATTGGCAGCTTTTATGAATGTATGCCAGTGGGTTAGAGTTTACTATCTTTGGCGACCAAATCTACTAGATGAAGCCGATAATCATTTAATTGAATTAGCTGTGGCTGGTAATGCTCAGATAATTGCCACCAGAAATATCAAAGATTTCAGGCGATCGCAGCTACAGTTTCCTCAATTAGAAATTCTCAAACCAGAAGAAGTTTTGAATTATCAATAATCAAACAGGTGTTTGTTATGTCCGTTTTGACAATTCGTTTACCAGATGAAAAACACGAAAGGCTCAAAGCTTTAGCTAAGACTAGAGGTATAAGCGTCAACAAGTTAATTGAAGAATTAAGCACGATCGCTTTAGCAGAATTTGATGCTGAGACCCGATTTCGCGCTTTAGTAGCGAAAGGCGATCCAAAAGAAGGAATTGCTATTTTAGACAAACTAGATTCACATTTTTCCAAGACAGAAAAGCTAGAATAGTCTTTCAATTTCTTGGTAAGCAACTATAGTAAAACCAAAGCATTTTAGTTGGTACTATATTAAATAATTTGAATTAATAAAGAAAGCGATCGCATTATTAAGGCGATCGCTTTTGTATTTGATGTGGTGATAATGCGATCGCGTTCATAATTTTCCTGACAGGCGATCGCCAATATTGAAAAAGCGATCGCTTTTTTATGAACCAATCCCAGAAAGCGATCGGCAAAAAGATTAAGATAGATAATTCAAAGGAATAAGGGAAATTATTTTGAAAACAACTTGTTATTTTGAGGAGCAAGTATTAGTAAAAAGACCTTATATCAAGCGAGAATGGTGTTTAAAAGCAGTTCAAGAGCCTGTTAAAACGGAAATACAAACCGATGGGCGGATTCGTCACTGGATATATATTGCCGAATTAAGTAAATATTTTAGAGTCGTTACCCTAGAAGATGGGGAAACAATTCACAATGCTTTTCCAGACCGAAATTTTAAGAACGAGTAACCATGAAATTTAATTACTATCCCGAAACAGACTCACTTTATATTAGCCTGATCGAAAAACCTAGCGCAGACTCTCAGGAAGTCTCTTCTGGAATTGTGCTTGACTTTGATAGTGAGGGAAATTTAGTTGGTATTGACATAGACCATGCTAGTAAAATTGTCGATCTAACTCGTCTCGAAGCAGAAGCCTTACCAATTACTTCTATTGCACTAGCTAAATAGTAAAAAAAGCGATTGTGCGATCGTGTAGCCGACCGATTGCTTTTCTATTTGATGTGGTAATAATGCGATCTCATTCATAATTTTCCTGACAGGCGATCGCTTTCTATAAGAGAATAGTCATTTTTTATCAGGATTAAAATAGTACTATTTCCAACACTAAGAAAGAGGAACGTAAAGCGATTGATAACGTCTAAACAAGCATTAAGAGCTTGTATTCTCAAGAACACGTGGGGCGAATTCGATTCGCCCCCGTGAGATGTCCGTTGCGAATTTTTAACCTCAAAAGGTATGCCAATTAGGGTTTTTCAATACCAAGACACAGAAAGATTGATTCGGATAGAAGCAGGTTTCAGAACACGACAAATTAGAATTGTAATTAACGAAGGAGGAAAATTTAAATATGTCTAAATCTCTTGAAACGATGGGCATCAAGGAGCTTCAGCAGTACATGAAAGACCATCAAGATAACCATGATGAATGGCAAAAAGCTTATAGCTTATTTGCTCAAAAGTCAGATTGGCAGGAAATACCAGAAGGAGCGACTTGGGATGAAGAAAAACAATTTATTGAAGATTTTGTTACTCAGGTAATAAATTGATCGCAAGTTTATTTGTTCACTGCTGAGATGATAATAGCGATTATCACAGAGTTAGTTATACATAAGCGATTACGCGATCGTTTATGCTTTAAGGCTTTTTTGTTTGATGTGGCGATAATGCGATCGCTCAACTAACTAAAGATTTTACTTTGATTTTATTTTAAAGCGATCGCTTTTCTGTTTGATGTGGTGATAAGGCGATCGCTTTTTCTTGATTTTGCATATACAATTATGTATATTCTAATTATGAAATTTGAGTGGGACGAGGATAAAAATCAAAGTAATATTACCAAGCACGGTATTGACTTTCAGCAAGCGAAGCGAGTTTTTGAAGACCCCAATGTATTAACTTATGAAGATACTCGCTTTAACTACAAAAAAATAAGAGAGATATCTGTCGGACAATTACTATTAACAACTCAGCAAAAAATAATCATTGCGGTGGTTGTTCATACCGATAGAGATGGAAAAGTTAGGCTAATTTCAGCTAGAAAAGCGAGTAAAAGAGAGAGAAAAATATATGAACAACAATCAATTTAGTCCTAATATGTCTCTTGAAGAAAGAGAAAAAAAACTGGTAGAAATGTCCGATCGCGATATTGACTTCTCCGATATTCCAGAGTTGGATGAAGCCTTTTTTCATAATGCCAAACTGGTGAAGAAGAAACCAAAGACAGAGGCAATATCCATAAGAGTTGATACTGATACCCTGGAGTGGTTTCGTCAGACAGCCAAAAACAATCCAGAAATCAAAGGATATCAGACCTTAATCAACGATGTACTGAGAACTTACATGATTCATCAAATCAAGAATTAAAAATACTCTACGAAATTATAGACATAAGGGAAATTGTTTCATTCTCAAACTCAGTATTTAAAGGAGATCGCTTTTCTATTGGATGTGGTGCTAATGCGATCGCATTCATAATTTTCCTGACAGGCGATCGCCAACTAAATTCTCAGAAAAATTTAAAGTATTTTAGAATTGAAAAAACTATTGCCATATTTTAATAATTATCATTCATGATAGAAATTGTTTTTCTGGTTGAAGATGACCCCGATGGAGGTTACATAGCGAGAGCATTGGGTGAATCGATATTTACTCAAGCAGATGATTTAGAAAGTCTGAAAGAAATGATACGTGATGCAGTTGACTGTCATTTTACAGAAGAACAAAAACCTAGAGTAATTCGACTACATATTGTTCGGGATGAGGTTATTGCATCGTGAAATTACCGCGAGACATATCAGGAAAAGATTTAATTAAAGCTCTTTCTTGTCTTGATTATGAAGTTACTCGCCAGACTGGTAGTCATATTAGGTTAACTAGTCAACGTAATGGAGAACATCACATTACAGTCCCCGCACACGATCCAATTAAAATAGGAACTCTCAACGCTATTCTTAAAGGAATTGGTGAACAGAATGGTTTAAATCATGCTGAATTAATTAAAATGCTATTTGGCTGAAGCCTCGTTTTGACTCATTTTTAGAATTTTAGCTAAAAAAAAGTTGTTTAAAGCGATCGCTTTTCTATTTGATGCGGTGATAATGCGATCGCTTTTTAGTTATTCTATTGCCAGCTAAGAGAACGTGTATTCATCTTCTTCTCCTAAACTTTCTACTATTGAAGAATATTCTCAGGCAGTTGGATACAAAATAGAAATTAACTTTGTACCAATTAAATCTTCTTCTTGATAATTGGTAAATTTCATATTTAAATTCACTTGAAGGCGATCGCTTTCTATAAGAGAATAGTACTATTATTCCAACACTAAGAAAGAAGAACGTAAAGCGATTGATAACGTCTAAGCAAGCATTAAGAGCTTGTATTCTCAAGGACACGTGGGGCGTGTCCTTCGGCACTATAAAGCAATTCCCGTTCTAAAAGTGCATTAATCAACATCGATTTGCCTGCACTAAACGCCCCTGCAAAAACGATTTTAAACTTAGGGGCGATCGCTTCTTGATGCAGTCGCTACAATGGGGGGAACCTCACAAGGGTAGGTTTTTTACAATCAGGAAGAATTAGAAAAAACTAAATCGTTGAAATGACTGAAGGGCAAAGGAAACAAGCGACCAAGAGTGAGAGATTCACCCGAATCGCAGTTGCGCTACGACAGTTAACAAACCATTAACAAAACAAGAAAGAGAATAAGCACAAGCGGCTTGAGAAGGTGGTAAGCGAGCGCTAATTATGGGTTCATCATCAGCAATTTCCTCTTCGCCACCTAAAGTGAGCATCCAGAGCATAGCAACAGCGCGGGAAGCAAAGCTTTCCCAGTCGTCGTCAGACGACGATCTGAGCCGAAGGCTCTGCGCTAACCAATGGCGTTCGGCTCTGTCTGGTTGTCTCAAACGAGTCTTATGCCATTGCCAACCGTCACTTTTAATGTCTCTGTAAGAACATTCAATCCAAGAGCGAAATCCATACCAACTCACATCTGCTTCTACTGGTTTTAAATCGGTAAGAATTAACC
>JBBSPC010000025.1:0-41431 GCA_038259125.1 Chroococcales cyanobacterium
CTCTCATCCGTCTCAGTTTAGCTGAATTGAAACGATATATTTGGAAGTTGCTATTTCCTGGTTCTTGGTCAATTGAATCCATATTACACTGGTCTTTTTGGCGTCGAAAGCATCAAGCTTCCGCCCGCTTTTTTCACTATCACCAACATGGTCAAATTTCCTGATTTTTATCTACAACTGTAGAGCTTTGTCTTGCGCCTGACGGCGACGCGGTGAGACAGTTGCGGTGGTGAAACACTTGCGTTGCGGTGAAGCAGTTGCGTTGGGCGGGTTCCCCGACTTGAGCAAACTGCTGAACCCGAAGGGAGGTATCCTCCGTTGAGCAAAGTGTTGAAAGGGTTTCCAAGGGGCTGTGGGCAGAACCTGCGTCCGCCATTTATAAGCCCCGTCGGCATAAGCAAACTGAGGAAAGACCCCGCGTCGGCGTAAGACGCAAGGGAATGCTTTCCGATGTCGAACCCTTTAGGGGGTCTGACCGCTAATTCACATTAGGCGTATACTAGAAAATACATTTCTGCATCAGGTTTTGCCACTCAAAGGATGAAGTAAGAGAAAGAACATCAAACTCTTTGCCATATTCAGCAGAGTAGTTTTTAAAACATTTAATCCAATTAAAAATAATTTTTGTCGGATATTTTGGACTGTGAAACCAAGACTGATAAAGATAGTAATTCATCTTGGTCAAATGTCCCGTTTGATAGAGTCGCCAAGCACTCCAGATTAGAGTTTGGCAACGGGATTTCGCCTCTAAGGCTTTAACTTTTGGAGGTAAGTTTGATTGAGCAAAAAATCTGGTGACAATCCGATCTAATTCTTGAGCTTGTAGCAGGGTATTGTTAGAGGCATTCGATTCATGCTGGCGATATTTTACAGTCGTTTGTTCTACCCAGGCAGCAGTACAACCCATGGCAGCCAAGCGTAATACCAAATCTACATCTGGTGTTTGTTCTAAAGTGGTATCAAAGCCTGGCGATCGCTTTAGCCAAGCAGCACGAAACAACATTGCCCCCAAAAATACAGGTTTCCAGATAATTAAATCAGCCAAATTGAGATTGGGGATTTGTTGCCAAGGCTTCACCGCAGCCTGTACTTCGCCTTGCTCATTAACAATTTGCCAACCGCTATTGACCATGCCCAAAGAGGGATTTTGTTTTAGTAAAGCTACTTGAGAAGCCAGCTTGTGAGGCAGAAAAATATCATCCTGATCCAAAAAAGCAATATATTCCCCTTGAGATGCCTTCAAGCCCAGATTACGACTAGCAGCCACTCCTTGATTGATTTGGCTGAGATATTGAATCTGATTACCGTATTGTTTGACAACTTGACGGGTGTTATCTGTCGAGCCATCATCCGCTACTATAATTTCATAGTCCCTATAGGTTTGAGCCAAAATACTATCTATAGCTTCGCCAATATAGCGATCGCCATTGTAGGCGGGAATAATTACACTAACTTTGACCATAAGTATTTAAGGGATGAGGCTAATTAGCATTACTGGATTTATAGGTTATACGTATATCCTAAAAAGTCTAGTCTCCATACATGATTTTTTCCAACTTAATTTTAGTTAGCAAACCATAACATTTAGGTGCAATTACGGTAACAATTTATACATTTTTATTTACAATAGGTAAGTAGGTTAGGTGTAAGAAAAAATTCAGATAGCTTCTAGGGTTCCGATTTAAAGCAAAGCTCATAAATGGCTGGTCCAAGAGAAGCAAGCTACCTACAAAGTTGATAATTTCAGTAGATTTTATTAATTGGGTAGCTCCACGGCGGGAAAAAAGCCCGGGAGGATTCGATGCTTGAAACACAGCCTCAATCTTTCTGGGTTTTTTGCATTTGAAACAAATCGTAGAGGAATAATTTAATGAGCGGACAATCTCCATTTCAACCACCAAATAACGATGAAAATGGATACAGTAGTGAAGCAGAAAAAGCTTTAGCTAAAGAACGTCAGCTACCTCTTACAGGTTGGCAACAAGAAGTAGATCGAGGCTTAGAGTATGGTTTAGAAGCAGCAGAAAGTATTAATGACCGAACTATTTCTACTTTTTCGCGGGGAGAATTGCCCCACTATGCAGGAATTAATACTTTTATGAAAGCTCCCTATTTAGAAAATGTAAACCAAGTAGGTAATTATGATGTAGCAATTATTGGTGTGCCTCATGATTCTGGGACTACCTACCGCCCTGGCACGAGGTTTGGTCCTCAAGGTATTCGCAAAATTTCTGCTTTATATACGCCATATAACTTTGAGTTGGGAGTAGATTTACGCGAACAAATTACCCTCTGCGATGTAGGAGATATATTTACTATTCCTGCTAACAATGAAAAGTCTTTCGATCAGATTTCTAAAGGTGTGGCACATGTCTTTAGTTCGGGTGCATTTCCGATTATTTTAGGTGGAGATCATTCCATTGGTTTTCCTACAGTCAGGGCTATTTGCCGTCATCTAGGAGATAAGAAAGTTGGTATTATTCACTTTGATCGCCATGCCGATACCCAAGAAACCGATTTAGACGAAAGAATGCACACCTGTCCTTGGTTTCACGCAACTAATATGGTAAATGCCCCAGCCAAGAATTTAGTCCAGATGGGTATTGGTGGCTGGCAAGTACCCCGCCCAGGAGTAAAAGTATGTCGCGAAAGAGCGACTAATATTTTGACCGTCACCGACATTGTGGAGATGGGCTTAGATGCAGCAGCAGACTTTGCCATAGCCAGAGCTACAGACGGTACGGATTGTGTTTGGATTAGCTTTGATATTGACTGCATCGATGCAGGTTTTGTCCCTGGTACTGGTTGGCCCGAACCTGGCGGATTGTTACCCCGCGAAGTCTTATATTTACTCAAGAAAATTGTCCAAAACACCACCGTATGCGGAATAGAAGTGGTTGAGGTCTCTCCCCCCTATGACGTTAGCGATATGACGGCATTAATGGCAACCCGCGTAATTTGCGACACAATGGCACATTTAATTGTATCGGGACAGTTACCTCGTACAGAAAAGCCTGCTTATATTCACGATGAAGCTCAAGTAGTAGATGAACCCTGGCAATAAAAGGATGAGGGATGAGGAAGCAGTAGAGAAATACTTTAATACTTTAATGCTGTTTGTTAATTTCTAACTTTTACACATCATAACTGATAGTTGTTCACTGAAATTATGCACGAAACTGATATGACCAAGGCTTTAATCTTAACGGTTAAAGATTGGTATTACTCTCAATCCGAACCACTAAAAATAGACAAGATTCATTTAGTAGTTGGCAAGTTTACCTGTGTCGAGCCTGTTAGTTTGCAGTTTGCCTTTGAAGTTCAAACTCGCAATACTTTCTTGGAAGGAGTGGAACTAGCCATCCGTGACGTTCCTTTGATTGCTTTTTGTCATGCCTGTCAACAAGAATATAAACCAGAAATTGGGCTGCAATATAGCTGTCCTGATTGTAAATCTCCTATGGAAGATATTCGCTCTGGTCGAGAACTAAAAATCGATCGCATTGAATATTCATCAACGAATGATTGTAAGGGCGAACGGCCGTTCGCCCCTACCACGACCACGAACTGATTGTTTCATCCCTCATCCCTTTAATAATCATGCACCAAACATTTGACGCTGCAATTGAACTAAACTTACTCCACGCCAACCAAGAAGGCGCAGACGATAACCGAGAACACTTCGATCGCTGGGGCATTACCTGTCTCAATATTATGAGCAGTCCTGGGGCGGGAAAAACTGTTCTTCTCGAACAAACTTTAGCTGCATTAAGAGATAAGTTCAAGATTGTAGTTATTGAAGGAGATATGACCACTGAACTGGATGCCGATCGCCTTCGTAAATATGATGTTCCTGTAATTCCGATTAATACAGGGCGTTCTTGCCACTTAGACTCAAAAATGGTCGCGGGAGGCATTCATACTCTTGAACATCAATACAATCCGAGTGATTTTGATTTGGTTTTGGTAGAAAACGTGGGTAACTTAGTTTGTCCCGCCGAATTTGAAGTAGGCGAACACGCTAAGATTGCTCTACTCAGCATCACCGAAGGAGAAGACAAACCCTTAAAATATCCCGTGATGTTTCAGCAAGCAGATTGCCTGTTAATTACTAAAACCGATTTAGCACCCTATTTGGATATCGATCTTGATCGCATTGCTGACAATGTACGGCAGATGAACCCCCACGTAACTATCATTTACCTCTCAGGTAAAACAGGCGAAGGTTTACAACAATGGTTTGATTGGGTAAAGAATATTGTCCAACACAACAAAACCAAACAGTTAACAACACACGTTTAAAAAAGTTGGGGTGAACTGCCATTCGCCCCGACAAATATCAAATACATTACGGTCAAATATTGACCAGGATTAAATTATGACAACAAAACTGCTGTTCTGGGGAATCATTTTATTTTTAGTTGCTACTCTAGCGATTGGAATGTGGGCTGCCAAACAAGTCAAGGGGGATAGCGAAAACTATCTGGTTGCAGGAAGAGGGCTAGTATTACCTTTAGCAGCAGCGACTTTGATGGCGCAGTCAGTAGACTCCAACGCCACCTTAGGCAATACAGATTTAGCAGCCGAGTTTGGTTTTTGGGCTGGGGCATCTTTACCAATCGGGTTGGCGCTGTGCTTATTTTTAACCGCCATGTTTTTTGCTAAACCAATGAACCGCATGGGTTTGATTACCCTGCCAGACTTTTATCGGGTTAAATATAATCGTCCAACCGAAGTAGTGGCATCATGTTTAATGGTGTTGAGTTTTTCCTTTTTGCTAGCTGGTAATTTGGTGGCAGGAGGATATTTATTTCAAGCTTTTTTAGGCACAAGCTATATAGCTGGGGTTATGCTGTTAGCAATTGTGGTCTTTATCTATACTGCTAGCGGTGGTCTGTTTGCCGTGGCATATACCGATGCGATTCAAGTGGCGATCGCTTTTATCGGTTCATTAAGCTTACTGGCTTTTATCGCTGTTAACTTTGGCTTAGACATACCTGCCGATACTGGTCCATTGGCTTTTGCACAACTAAGCGATCCTAGTGCTGGTGCAGTAGTTAATTGGGCAACTTTACTAGCGTTGGGATTGGGAGATATTGTCGCGATCGACTTTATGGCACGTATATTTGCAGCCAAAAGCCCTGAAACCGCCCAAAAAGCCTGTTTAATTGGCTGTGCTGGTACTTTGATTATTGGTATTCCTTTCTCTTTAATTGCTCTATCTGCACCCCAAATTCTCGCCGATGCGGGGATTACTCCTGATGGTCCCATCCTTTATGCCCTAATTGATGGTGTGGTACCTCCCTTACTGGGATTGATAGTTATTATGGCAATCCTTTCTGCTTCTCTTTCTACTGCCGATGGAGCAATTCTAGGTACTTCTTCCGTCATCGCCCACAACATAATCGGTATCCGTTCTGACGACCATAATGCAGCAGGAGACAGATTGTTATTAATTACCCGCGTTATGGCTTTTTTAATTACGGCGTTAGGAGTCTTTTTTGCTTTAAAGATACCCCAAACTGGAGTTTTGCTATTATTAGCTTTTGACTTGGGCTTTGCAGGTCTTTTAGTGCCTCTAGCTGGTGGTATTTACTGGAATAGAGGAACTTGGCAGGGTGCGCTATCCTGTATTATTCTTGGTTCGCTAACGCGATTAATTTTCTTTGTGCTGATGCCTGTTACCTTTGGCATCGATAATACGCTGCTATATATTCCTAACGGTGTTTTTACGGCAGATTTTGACGGTTTTCCGACTCTGATTAGTCCTTTAGTGGGATTAGCCACATTTATTATCGTCTCTAATCTGACAGGAGGAAATAAAGCTACAAGAGAGCGAGTGCGTTCTGAAGAGAGAGAAGCGCAAATGTATCGAGGTTAAGATTGTAGCGATCGCAAGATATATTCCCTTAGTAAAATTTTGCTCTTGTTCGAGCCAAGCAATTAGAATACCTGACGGTTTGCCATTTCTAACGTGACATCCTAGAAGTCATATAGCACTTCAGCTTCAAATTGACATCAGACGTTTTATAATAATTTCAACTCTTCAAAGCAACGGCGTGTTAAATCAATACGTGCTGCTGGATCATTCTCATTGCGAATATCAATGTTGGTGGCAAAAAAGTAAACATCTTTCGCTTTTTCTAAATAACCAACATACCAACCGATCTGTGGTTGGGTTGGTTCTCCAAGACCTACCCAGCCTGTTTTAGCCCGAATAGTGTATTCTGGAGTTTGCTCCACAATCATGATGTCTTTGGTAATTGAAAGCGATCGCTTTGAAAAAGGTAAATTGTTGTTATAAAAACGACGTAGAAACTGAATTTGTTGTTGGGGTGTAATTCGCAGCTTGCCCGTTAACCAGAATGTGTCAATATCTTCAGAGCTACCAATATTTTGATTGCCATAGTTTGATTTACTAACATAAGTTTGCATCTTCTCGTGTCCTACTCGGCGGGCTAACACTTGGTAAAACCAAACGGCTGAAAGCCTAAACGCCTCTTTCATGTTTAAATCTCGATTCCATTCGGCAACTGTTGGTCTATAAATTCCATCCCAAGTCAGAATTGCTAATTCATTATCAATGACTCCAGTTTGTAAAGAAATGAGAGAGTTGAGAATTTTAAATGTCGATCCAGGTAAAAAAGCTTTTTCGTTGCGCTGTTGATTATGTTGATAAATGCGATCGCTTTGAGCATCATAGATCGCGATCGAGCCTTCAACCCCTGATTGCTGAAAATACTGTTCAAAATTTGTCTTTTGGGGAATATCAAGAGCAAGTGGATTTGATGTTGTTCTTGGCATAGTCAAAGCTGGATTTGTGACTTGCCAGAGAATATACACAACGCAAGTAATCGCAATACAAAATATGGCGAGTTTTTTTCTGATTTTGTTCATCAATTTTATCCAGCTATTTAATTCAACAATCTACTTTGTAAACCCAATTCTGATATTTTGGCTCTTTATTTTCGGTAACTGCTGTTAGCTTGTGCTTAATTTTCTCGGTAATTGGTCTATTAGTTGTTAGATGATAGCTTTCAATTTGTTTTACGGGAGTTACCTTTGCTGCTGTACCGCTCAAAAATACTTCTTCAGCAATTAACAATTCAGTTTTATCGATTGCTCTTTCTTCTATTTCTATACCTAAATCTTTAGCGATAGTTAATATGCTATCTCTGGTAATGCCCTCTAAAATGTCTTGATTAAACCCAGGAGTGATCAATTTACCATTGCGCACCATAAATATATTCATTCCGGAAGCTTCACAAATTTTACCTTGAGAGTTCATTAAAATCGCTTCATCAAAACCCGATTCTACGGCTTCAGTTTTGGCTAAAGAAGAAGTAATATAAGCACCGCTAATTTTACCGCGTAAAGGTAAACTACGATCTTCCTGGCGATACCAAGAACTAATACGGCAGCTAATCCCTTCGGGAGGTAAATAGTCTCCTAATTCTAGACCATAAATAAAGAAATCTTTTTTAATTTTATGCAGTCGGGGTGCAATACCTAAATCAGAAGTATAAACAAAAGGTCGAATATAAAATGGTTTTTCAGGCTTGTTCTTTTGGACAAAATCAATAATTATATATTGTATTTTATCTGCGGGTAAATCATAATTTAGTAACTTGGCACTTTCGCTCAATCTTTTACAATGGCGATCGAGTCTAAATAATAGTATTTGTTTAGGATTGTCTGGGTTACGAATGCCTCTCATTCCTCCAAAAGCTCCAGTTCCATAGTGTAGAGCATGGGTAGCAATAGAAATATTTGCTTCTTTAAAAGGAACAAACTGATTTTGAAAATAAGCGATTTCTAAAAAATTGTGCATAACTGTTTGATTACTGATTGTCTTCTGCTTAAAGCGTGCTGATTACTTGGTGGGCATTAATAAAATATATTTTTACGATTAACACAATTGTGTTTTATGCCCATCCTACTATTGATCATTAATCATTGATAATCGATCATTGTTCCCCAAGCCACCCAGTTAGATTTTGCTGCTGTACTTCTGTCAAATTGTTTTTAACTACCACTTCATAGCAGCTAGCTTGGGGTTCGCTTAAGGTAAGGGGCAAGGTTTTTAGCTGATCTTGATGAAAAACTGTAATTTGGATTGTATCCTTAACCTGGTAGTCTTTTAACCGTTCATTAAGAGATTCAGCATTAACTTTAATTCCGTTGATTGCCAAAAGTTCATCATCAGCATCAATTCCCGCTTTGCTTGCAGGAGATTCGGCAGCAACAAATTTAATTACTTCTCTATTATTCTCCGACTGTACCTTGATTCCTATATAGGGTGTGTCTGATTCGGTAATAGCTTTTAAGTATAAGCCAAAAGGTTCAAAGTAGTCATCAAAAGGTAATTCGACCGTGGTTTCGATATAGCGAGAGAAAAAATCATCTAGGTTTTCTCCAGCCACTTCGGCTATCATTTCTCTTAATTGAGTTTCACTAAAGCCTATTTCATCCTGTCCAAAACGCTGCCACATTAGCTGCATCACATTATCGAGCGATCGCTTATTATTATATTTAGCTCGAATTAATAGATCTAGCAGCAGGGAAACAAATTGCCCTTTGAGGTAATAAGAAATCTGATTATTATCGCTATTAGCATCACGACGATAAAGTTTGATCCAGGCATCGTAGCTAGATTCTCCCAATGGTTGTACTCTGCGTCCTTGGGTATTAAGGTACTTAGTAAGATCTTTGCTCAAGTTTTTTAAACAGGTTTTACGATTATATATTCCTGCCCGTAGAGGAATCAAAAGATCGTAATAGCTAGTTGTTCCCTCGCAAAACCACAGAGAAGTAGTATAGTTTTCCCCGTCGTAATCAAATACTTCTAAAGCTTTGGGACGAATCCGCTTCACGTTCCACAGATGGAAGAATTCATGGGCAACTAACTGGATAAAACGTTCGTATTTCTCGCGATCGCGAAACCCAAATCGAGGATAATTTAGAGTACAGCTATCCTTGTGTTCCAAACCTCCATAGCCACTTCCTGAGAGGTGCAGCAGAAATAAATACTGTTCATAAGGTAAACCACCAAACATCTCGGCTTCTACTTCAATTACTTTTTTGGTATCGGCAATTATTTGTTCTGGGTTGGCGTTACCTTCACTCCAGATAGCTAAAGAATGAGGCTTATCTAACACCTCAAAATTATAGACTTGCTGTGTCCCCACTTCTACGGGAGTATCAACCAGCGTATCAAAATCTTTGGCAATAAAAGTATTTGTCTCGGTTTCTACCTTGGGCAGGGTTGTCGTAACGTGCCAATCTGACTGTGGAGTTACAATCTGAACTGTAATTGGCTGTTGTTCTAATCCAGGTACATAAAAGAATAAGGCTGCGCCATTAAAATAACCATGAGTAGCATCTAAATGATTAGTGCGTACCGTTAATTCATTGGCAAAGATACGATAGCTAACTATTATTTCCGAACAGTCTTTTGTTGCTACCTGCCAATGATTTTTACTGATTTTTTGGCAAGTTAAATTCTGTTTGTTGCTATCTTTCACCACAAAATCTTGTACGTGTTTGGCATATTCTCTTACTAAATAAGAACCAGGAGTCCAAACTGGCATTTTAAGATCCAAGCTTGTTGACTGCCAATTTTTTACTTGTAAGCTGATCTCAAATAGGTGAGAAGCAGGTTGAGACATGGCAACTTGATAAAACAAGGTTGCTTTTTTTTGAGTAGGTTGTGGCTGACGAGTAGCCGTGGCTTCAGTCATTAAGCTTTCTTTTGGTAGACAAAATCAAATACAGATAGGAATGCAAGTCTATATTTTATCTATATCTTGTAGATTGCCCAAACTAAACAACGTATCAAATTCAAATTATGGAAGCCGTTGCTTTATAAGTTACGTAACTATGCTATAAATATTAAGGATTGTGAAATAAAAGCAATATTTTGTAATATTCCTAGAACAGTCTTGGGTTAACTCGCTGTTGCTACCAGGAATGGCATATTTATTCTTCTTCTCACGCATTTTTTTGAGTGGGACGGTTTTCATGCAGATAAGTAAACGTTCTTAGAGACAAATTGTTCGGTGAGATCGTCTACAAGCGATTAAAAACATAATATTTAGATCATTAACACAGATTCTATGACAGCAACATTACCAGCATCGCCACAAAGTTTAAAATCGACCCAATTAGATGACAATATCAAACTTAGAGATATTATCAATACACTACCTAAAGAAGTTTTTATTAAAAATCCTCGTAAGGCATGGTCAAAGCTAGTTATTAATGTCTTGTGTGTTGCTGTAGGCTACTGGACAGTGGCAGTTTCTCCTTGGTACTTACTACCTGTTGCTTGGATATTTTTAGGTACAAGTTTACAAGGCTTGTTTGTCATCGCTCATGATTGTGGTCATCGCTCTTTCTCCAACCGTATCTGGGTAAACGATTTGGTAGGACACATTATGACTTTGCCAATTATTTATCCCTTCCATGCTTGGCGTATCTTACATAACTATCATCACAAGCATACAAATAAGCTGGATGTGGATAACGCCTGGGCTCCTTTTACTCCTAAGGCGTATGATAATTGTTCTCCCATTATACAGTGGCTATATCGCCGAATGCGCGGTTGGTTTTGGGGATTTGGTTCAATTATACATTGGGCAAAACTGCACTTTATTTGGAGTAAATTTGAAGGTAAACAAAGAAAGCAGGTTCGTCTATCTGTACTAGTAGTTCTGATTGGCGGTGGTATTGCTTATTCGGCTTTGTTTATCACTACAGGATTTGTTGGTCTATTTAAGTTTTGGCTTATGCCTTGGTTGGTATATCATTTCTGGATGAGTACCTTCACTATGTTTCATCACACTATGCCTGAAATTCCTTTTAAGGCAGAAAATGAATGGAATGAAGCTCGCGCTCAACTATCGGGTACTGTGAACTGTAAGTATCCTTGGTGGGTGGAGTTTCTTTGTCACGATATAAACGTGCATATTCCTCATCACCTAACTACAGGGATTCCTTGGTATAACTTGCGTTTGGCTCACGATAGTTTAGTAGAAAACTGGGGTGATTATCTTTATCCTGACTGTACCTTTAATTGGGAATTAATTCAGAAGGTAACTAAAAACTGTCATCTGTATGAGAAAAAAAATAACTATCAAAGTATAGAAAAGTATTGCTCGTCTAAATCAACTATTTAATAGTTATTGGATTTGCTCGCCTAATCATCCATTGGAAATACGAACAAGGTTAAGCTATGCATCAAACTATGCTAACGATATTTAGAGCTTATGGGATATGGTAAATGCTGTATCCTTTTTTTTAACTCTTTTGGTAGATGGGGTTTATCTACTATATATCTAGTCGAAACGGTTGAGAACTAATTGGACTTCAAACGATTAGTTAACCTTGCTTTCAATTCAGATTTAATACGATTGAGAATTGATTCTTCATCTAAAGAATCAAGAATTTTTTGGACTACTACCTTAGGACTTTGCTCTCCCCAGGATGCTCCATTAGCTAGATAGGTTTTTGTTATCTGCCCAATAGCGTAAGAAGATACACCCCCCACTCCCCCTTGAGCGATCGCCACAGACAAATAGGGAGCAAGAGACAAACCTCCCGTGGCAGGAATAGCCAAGCCTAAAATTCCTTTAAGAGAGCTTAACCCTAGAGTGGCAAGCAGTTCGCTTGCACTAATTCCCCCCATGCTCAAAGCAATGCTCTTTAAAAGTTTTACTGCTCCTGATTGAGTCATGGTAATGCCATACAGACGGGATAGCGAAATAATTATCCCCACGTCAATAATCGCTCCAGAGAATAAATCGATCGCCGTTACGGGATTGAGAGCGATCGTCATCGCTTTGACCATCATTCCTTTATTGATAAGCTCATTGGCAGCCTGCTCGCGAATTGCCAGTTTACGCTGTAGTAACTGCTCGTTTATTTCATCAGCAAACAGCATACTGTTAAGAGCCACCAGAGATTTTCCTTCACGGTGTAATAACTCCAGAATTTTAAGCTGCAAAGATGCTACCTGTGGTTTTCCCAGAATCCGCTGCACTTTAATTTTGCCTGCTTTATCTTTTATCCCTCTGACTTCAATCGGCGATGCAGCCACCATAATAATTTCATCGGGGGAAATTAATTCTTTGACTCTCTCTTCTTTGATTTTTTGGTAGATAGCTAGCCTGTCGGCTTGAGGATATTGATCGATTTTATTAAACACCAACAGCATTGGTTTACCTGCTTCTCTGAGTTTTGCTAAAGCACGATATTCCACCTGGGTAATATCCCCTGAAACCATAAATAAGATTAGATCGACTCTTTTAGCCAAATCACACGCCAAAGCTTCTCTGGCTTCGCCGTTGACCTCGTCAATTCCTGGAGTATCAATTAGTTGAATTTGTCCTGCTTTGCCTGGAATGATCAGGCGTTGAAGATTTTCAGAAGTTTCGGCAATTTGTTCTGGGGTTAGATGCCAATTTATAGTATCTATACTGCGAGTTACTCCGTGAAGCGCGCCTGTGGGAAAAATATTTTGCCCTACCAAGGCATTTAGTACAGAAGATTTGCCTCTACCTACCATGCCAAAAGCTGCAATCTGTACTACCGAATGCTCTAGCTTATCAAGCATAAAACTTAAGCGATCGATCTCTGATTCTAAGCCAGCTTGTTCTTCGGCAGTTAGATCGATATTACTAATTACATCCCGTAAAGAATTTTGAGCTTGACGATAATTTAACTCAGCAGTAATTTCTTCAAAGCTAAAAAGCGTTTGTTTCAACTCTGTCTGATTTTTAGCTTCTTTTTTTGACAATTCACAATCCCTCCTATTGGTAGTCAGTAATTAATTATCAGCGATCGCCAGCTTGAAGCAACCAAATTATATTGATATACAGAATATCTAAAATCATCAAAATGAAATTTAATTTTGTTCTAAACGCTTCAAGGATATTTCTGCTGCTTCTTTTACTTGGGGGTGTATATCTTTAGCTAGAAACTTCAAGGCAGATATGCTTTTCTCTGTTTTCAAATTACCGAGTGCTTCTGCTAACCTTTGGCGAATTAACCAATCTTCTGAACCAGCAAAATTAAGGATTTTATCTACTGCTTCGGTGGCGTTGATTTCTCCTAAGGCAGCGATCGCAGCCTGCTGAATAATTACTTCCTCACTATCTAAAGCTTCCATTAATAATTCCTTGGCGCGAATATCCTGCAAATTACCGAGAGAAACCGCCGCACTAAATCTGACTAGCCAATTATCATCTTCATAAAATGCCCTCACCAGATGTTCAAAGGCGCGAATATCATTTAAGTAGCCTAATGCCCCTGCTGCATCCGCCCGAATGCCATAATCTGGATCGGTTGCCAATAGATCTATCAGCAGTGGAAAACATTCCTCAGTAGGCTTTACACCTAAAGCAAATACCGCCATCGAACGTACAGGAAGCATTTCATCATTTAAAACTTTTTTAATTAAGGGAACAGCATCTTCTGGTGCAACTTGTCTCAAGGAAGTTAAAGCCAATAAACGATCCTTAGAATTAGGGCTTTCTAGCTGCCTAGCAATTTTCTCTAAATCTGGCATTTGAATGATAGTTAGTTATTAAATCAGGACTATTTTTATCTTAGAGGTTTTAAATAATAATACCTAAGAGACTTTCCCTACTTGCCAACTGTAGATACCTGGTATAGAGATCGGATTAACCTGAAACAATATTTTTAGCCTAAGCTGTTAATTATTTAAACTGCATATTATCTAATTAGATGGAAAACAGTTAACCCCTCTCCCCGTCTCCCTTTCCCCTAGTCTCCCTCCTCAGCGACAATAGACAACTCGCGCACAGTTGCGGAAGTGCGCCTTACTCTTGCGCAGTAGTGGCGACGCGGTGAGACAGTTGCGGTGGACGGGTTCCCCGGCATAAGCAAACTGTTGAACCCTTTAGGGGGTCGCTCGTCAAATTAAATGCGTGACAGCTTATCACCTTATCCTAGTGAATCTCAACCAACAAAACTATCTTCTCATCTTCTTATGGGTTGAAGATTTTTGAGATAAAAAAAGAGTATACAAATTAGACAATGATTGATAAAACTATTGTCAATTTTGAACATTAAAGTATACTTCGACAATATTTTAATGATATTTTGTTTGTTGATCATACGCAGTATTTTTTAAAAAAAGCTCAGGTATTTAAAGAAATAAAATCTGATAACTTTTAGCATTTATTAATAAATATATTCAAGCATAAAATTATTTAAGACCATGAAAAATATCTTATTTGGTAGTTCGATTTTATTATTAGCCAGTGTTGTCAGTATTCCAGCAACAGCAGCAGAAATAACTCCATCTGATTTAGTGTCTCAAGGTTATCAAGGACGGCTTGCTAGCGAAGAAATACCTGGTTATGCTTCTTTTCTCCAAGCAGTTTATTTAGGAAAAATTGATGCTGAAACTTTAATTAAGGGAGCGGTATCTCAAGGAAAACTCGATCCAGACATGGCTAACAATGACAGTTATATACGCCAAGTTGAGTCTGCTTTATTTTTATTAAGACCTAATGGTAGCAGCCGTTAATAAGTAGGTAGGAAACAATAAACCTTGGTATAGATTGACTGGGAGACTAGGAGAATTCTATTTTCAGTTTAATTATGTCGCTCTACTTATAGCCAATTTCCTAATAGTACATAAGGAGCCCAATAAAAGGGATGTTTGTACCAAGAGCTATGAAGTAAAGATAATTGTGCTTGTCTTACGGCATCTGCCTTGGGAAGTTTTTTATCAGCTAATTCATGATAAAAGTCGCTCATAAGTTTGGCAGTTGCACGGTCGTTGACTGACCAAAGAGTAGCTAAAGTGCTTCTAGCTCCTGCTCGCACCGCCATTCCTGCTAATCCTAGGGCTGCCCATTTGTCTCCTGATGCTGTTTCACAGGCACTTAAAACCAAAAGTTCAATTGCCTGATCTTGACTAGGATTTCTAGTCTGTAAAATACTGTCTAGCTCGTTAATATTAATACGCTCATCCCAGGTTAGAAGAAAAGTATCTTCAAGGGTCGAACTAAACTGACCATGGGTAGCAATATGGACAATTGGATAGTCGGTAAATTTAATTTCTTGCCGCAAGGCTTTAGCTGTAAAATTTTGATTCAGCAGAGTAACACCATCAACCATCTTCTCTATTTCTTTTAGCTCAGAGTCAACATAATTTAGCGGAGAAAAACCTTGTCTGCTTTTAGTTAATCCTGCTGTAATTGTTTTTAATTTAACCTGTTCTAAAGGATGGGGAGCGAGTAACTGCAACCCAGGAGTCAAAGCAATGCTATAGTCTTCAATCAGAAATTTTTGACCATCGTATAAAGTTCCCAAAGGAATGCTACGAAAAGCTCCATCAGGAACAAAAACTAAAGTCTTAATTTGACTGTTAGCTAGATCTTCTAAGGCAGGACGAATTAGCAAATCATACAGCTTGCTGGCTGGACTATAAAAATTACGACGACTTCGCACTACAATGTCATAACGTAATTGGGCAATAATTTTTTCTAATTCAACTTGTGAGATGTCTGCTTGATAATGCTTGAGAGGTTTATGGGGCAAACTAAGAATTACTTCTAGGCGATCGCTCAAAATAATCGGATAAATTACGGCTGCTTGGGGATCAATGCTTTCTATATTTACTGCTTGAGCATCTAAACACGCCTCTCTAAAAAAGTTATTTAATTCAGCTAACTGAAGAGACTCAATAACTTTTCTTCCTCCTTCTAGATTAGCTTGACTAACTTCTTTTCCTGGTTCGGCTTTTAGTAACAAACTAACCAATTCTCGATAAACAGGCTCAACACTATTGCTAAATGAATATTGAATATTAGGATTAATAGCAACTAGATCTTGGCTAAGAGATTGTAACACTTCTACCGCTTGAGAATAATTAGCGATCGCCTGGGTACGATTTCCTAAAGCCCGATTAATTCTACCTAATTGCCATTGCCAAAGATAAATAATTTCTGGTGCATCCAGGTTTTGAGCTAAAACTAAAGCCTGTTGCGTGTATTTTTGGGCATTCTGCCAATTTTGAGATTCTTCTTTGATCTGTCCTTGTAACCCCAAGAGATAAGATTGGGCTTTGATATAGTCTAGAGCCTTTGCTTTTCCAAAGGTATGCTCAAGAAATTGCTCTATTGCTGAGGGGGTAGGAACTTTTTTCGTTATACCTTTTGAAGGCAATATATGCCTTAATTTGACTAGATTATAGGCAAAATTGATTTTCTGATTGATGTTTGTTCTACTATTTGGTAATTGATTAAATTTAGCTTGAATAGTAGGAATCAATTCTTGACTGCGCTGCCAAGAGCGAGTTTCTGATAAAAGATTAATCTGAGCTAAGTGAATTTGCAGAGGTAAATCAGTTCTCAAGCAATCAGGCTGCTGCCGACATATATCTAACCCCTGTTGATACTTTTTTAGAGCTTTTTGTGGTTCTGGTTGATAGCTATTACCCAATGCCAATAGGGTTTTAACCTGTTCTTCTGGAGCATTTATTTTGGTTGCAACTGCCAAACTTTGTGCCAAAATTTGTTTTGACTGCTTATTTTGACCTACAAGACGCAAAATATCACCATAGCTTCTTAGTCCTGTAGCTTTGAGGAGAGAATCTGGCTGTTGTGCCAAACGCTTCTCCACCTCAGCTAAGGTTTTTACAGTACGGCGGTAAAGCCCTAATTGTTTAAAAGCACTGGCTTGATTAATAGAGGCGCGAATTACCCCTAGATCATTGCCAGACTCTTCATAATTAACTTTTGCCTGTGACCAAGTAGCGATCGCCTGTTCTGCTTTTCCCTGACTTAGCTGGATGATTCCTTGGTTATTAAACACCTGTGCCAAAGCGCGAATATGTTCTGGAGAAGTAATCTCAGGCTTTTGGTTTAGTAATTGCAAACTAGCGGTTATCTTTGCCGTGCTTTGCTCCCAATTATTTAATTGGCTATAAGCTAAAGCTAGATTGCTCAAAATCCTTGCTTGACTCAAAGAGTCTTCAGAATCAACATAAATCAACTCAGCCTGATGCCATAGCTCAAGAGCTTGTGCAAACTGGCTAATAGAATAAAAATATTTGCCTTCTGCCTCAAGCTTGTCTGCACTTTTAGCAGTAACAACTGTTTGATCGGAGGTTGTTCTAGCCGAAACAGCAGGCATCTGATAGAGGTTAGAAAATAAACTGCTTGATAATCCTACTATGGCAAAAACAAACAATAATAAACAACGCTGTCTGAGCTTGGAAGACATGATAGGAGTAATAAAAATGAAGATTATATTTACCCCTATACTTCCCAATTCTCCAGCTACATCTATCTGGATTAGGAAAATTCCTGTCCTAAATACTTGGCTACGGTTTGTACGTCTTTATCACCTCTGCCTGAACAATTAAAGACAATTCTTTGTTTTCCTGTTAACTGAGGACAGAGTTTTTCTAAATAGGCAAAAGCATGGGCAGTTTCTAAGGCGGGAATAATGCCCTCTAATTCTGACAAAAGACGCAAGGCGGCGATCGCTTCAGTATCTGTAACGGCATAATATTCCGCCCTTTTGGTATCTTTTAAATAACTATGCTCTGGCCCAACCCCAGGATAATCTAAACCAGCACTGATTGAATGTGCCTCAATTATTTGTCCTTGAGTATCTTGTAATAGATAGCTCATGGCACCGTGTAACACTCCTGGTTTTCCTTCGGTTAAAGTAGCAGCGTGTTTGCCTGAAGCCACGCTTTCTCCTGCTGCTTCGACACCAATTAAACGCACACTCTTTTCGGGGATAAATTCATAAAAAAGTCCGATCGCATTTGAACCACCGCCTACACAGGCGATCATAATATCGGGCAGTCCGTTCCACTTTTCGCCACATTGCTCGCGTGTTTCTTTGCCAATTACGGCATGAAAGTCTCTCACCATCATTGGGTATGGATGAGGTCCTGCTACCGAACCTAATATATAGTGAGTGCTTTCAACGTTAGTTACCCAATCTCGAATTGCTTCACTAGTCGCATCCTTGAGCGTACCTGTCCCCGCCGAAACGGGTTCAACCTTTGCTCCTAAAAGACGCATCCGAAAGACATTGAGCTTTTGTCTTTCCATATCTTCTACGCCCATATAAATAATACATTCCAAGCCAAAACGAGCGCAGACGGTGGCTGTTGCTACTCCGTGTTGTCCAGCCCCTGTTTCGGCAATAATGCGCTTTTTGCCCATACGAATTGCTAATAAAGCTTGAGCGATCGCATTATTGATTTTGTGCGCCCCCGTATGGTTTAAGTCTTCTCTTTTAAGATAAATTTCAGGTTGAAAATCAGGACGAGCATAATGTTGACTAAGACGTTCAGCAAAATAGAGGGGATTAGCTCTACCAACATAATCTTTTAATAACCCCTGTAGCTCTTTTTGAAATTCAGGATCATTTTTATATTTGTTATAGGCTGTTTCTAGTTCAGCTAAAGCGGGCATCAATGTTTCAGGTACATATTTTCCCCCATAAGGACCAAAACGCCCTAGCTCATCTGGTACATTTGCTGAAGCTTTAATAGGAGTAGCAGTCATAAAAGTATTTTGTTAGTTCAATATTAGGTGCTATGACAATTTTACAATTATTGATAACCCCTAATGTTAATTGTCTTTATGTATATTATGTAAAAAAGTTACTAAAAATGTGAAGTCTAATAATCCTGCTAAATTTATTAAAGTTATGCTGCTACTGCTTTGTTTTGGCAGTCTTGGTTGGTTGAGCTTTAAGTTAATTGATAAGTATGCTCATATTCAACAATTTAAGCAGGCTAATAATTTACTAAACCTAAAGCAATATTCTTTGGCGATTAATGCTTATGACAAGTTATTGCCAACGATGTTAGGGCAAAGGCACTCTATATGGGTTAATCGTGGCTATGCTTTTATGGGTCTAAATCAGTATCAAAATATGCTGGATTCCTGCTCTACAGCTATTTTAATTGAGCCAAAAGCTGATTTGGGATGGAACTGTCAAGGGGAAGCTTTGTATTATTTAAAACAGTATAAAAAAGCATTGCTAGCCTTTGAACAAGCTACTGCTCTCAATGGTAGAGAAACAACTTTTTGGCTGAATAAAAGTCGAGTTTTATCCCAACTTCAAGAGTATGAAAAAGCAATTCAGGCTAGTGAAAAGGCGATCGCCATGGCTACAAAATATCAGTCTCAAAATTCAACCGACAATCATAATTTAGCGATCGCTTTTAATCAAAAAGGTCAAAGCCTGCTTAAACTCAATCAATATTCACCAGCACTAACCGCTTTCAATCAAGCTCTAAAAAACTCTCCTGACTATATATCGGCTCAACAGGGAAAAGGCATTGCTCTCTATAATTTAGGTAAATATAATCAGGCAATTGAAATCTTTGAACAGATTGTACAGCTTAGTAATTTAGCTCCAGAGCAAAAAATAATGAGTTGGCTATATCAAGGAATTATCTACTGTCAACTTAAACAGTTTGCTACTGCTAAGGAGTCTTTTGCAGCGGTTTTAAAATTCACCTCAGATCCTCAGTCTCAAAAAATTGCTCAGGCAGGATGTGGAATTCGCTAAAGTTCTCAAAATTAATTATTAACATTTTGATGAAACCAAGCGGTTATAGCGATCGCCAAAGCATCAGCAGCATCGTCAGGACGAGGAATAAAGTCGAGAGATAATTCTCTGGCTACGGCTTCTTGAACCTCTATTTTGGCAGCATTACCGTATCCTGTTAGAGCCTGCTTAATTTCTGGTGGGGCAAACTCGACATAGGGAAGACCAGCCTGACCCAAGACGAGCATTAATACTCCTCTTGCTTGAGCCACGGTTATGGTATGACTCATCCGATAAAAAAATAATTTTTCAACCGCCACTAAATCGGGTTCGATCTCATTAACTAGTGTATGAAGATCGTCATATATAATACAAAGGCGATCGCCCAAAGGAGTTTTTGCCTGAGTTTTAATGATCCCAAAATCATCTAACTTGACTAGGGTAGAATTAACCAACGGTGAGGGACGGCTCCGTCCGTTTATATCGGACGTGGCGGAGTAATCTGTCACTTTGCTAGATTGTTGACAAATAATTGTGCCAAATCCCAATGTAGCTATGCCTGGATCTAATCCTAATATTTTGATTTCTGTCACTGGCTGGGGTGGATAAATCTGCCAATTCTCAGCTTGGCAATCATTGAGGTATTAATAGTTATTTCAATCTCTTAGGTCGTTTTAAGCTAGATAGCTTATGTTTGTTTATGATAACTACTCTGGCTTGGTAAATAAATAATATCCCCAAACTGAGATGAAAAACTCATCTTCTCCAATCAAGAAAAATATTCGCCGAGGAAATCGAGTCTTTAAGTGGCTGGCACCTGGATTATTTATTAAACGCTGGCTGTTGTTGAGTGCTGGCGGTTTTTGTTTAGCTGTAGTTGGTACTGCCATTTGGAGTAAGCTAACGCCAATTTATCGCATTTTATCCTTTGTTTCCCGAATTTTAGAATTTTTAACCACCGTTATTCCCAACTATATTTCAGGACCCATAGTTTTGATTGCGGGGGTTTTTCTCATATATTGGGGGCAATCTCGTACTGTTGACTCGATTACCGACGTTTTGGGAGTTGGTAAAGATAAAAAGCTAGTAGATATGTTGCTAGATCGCCGTCGTCTCAACCGTGGTGCCAAAATTGTGGTGGTAGGTGGTGGGACAGGCTTATCAACCTTATTACGGGGTCTGAAAGAGTATAGTAGCAACATTACGGCGATCGTCACAGTAGCCGACGATGGAGGCTCTTCAGGTAGATTGAGAAGAGAAATTGGCGTGCTGCCTCCAGGAGATATTCGTAACTGCATAGCAGCATTAGCAGACGAGGAAGAATTACTCACCGAGCTATTCCAGTATCGTTTTGAAGCGGGAGATGGTCTTATTGGTCATAGTTTTGGTAATTTATTTTTGACCGCCATGAGCAAAATTACGGGTGACTTAGAACAGGCTGTAATTGCTAGCTCTAAAGTGTTGGCAATTAGCGGTAAAGTTTTACCTTCTACCCTTAGTGATGTTAGTTTATGGGCAGAAATGGAAGATGGCAGGATAATTGAAGGGGAATCTAACATCCCTGAAGCAAAGGGCAAAATTAAAACTATTGGCTGTATGCCAGCCAATCCTCCCGCTCTTCCCGCAGCGATTAGGGCAATTCAACAAGCAGAATATATTATTATTGGACCAGGTAGCCTTTATACCAGCATTATTCCTAATCTTCTCGTTCCTGAAATTAGAAATGCGATCGCCAAAGCTAATGTTCCGCGTATATATGTGTGCAATATTATGACTCAACCAGGGGAAACCGAAGGTTATAGCGTTGCCGATCACATCAGGGAAATTGATCGCGTCAGCAAGGTTAAATTATTTGATGCTGTTTTGGTGCATCACAAACCCCCCACCACATTATCTTTACAACGCTATGCCCTAGAAAATTCTCATCCAGTTTATTTAGACCGTCAGGAAATTGCTGAACTGAACCGCCGTATAGTTATGGCAAACGTCATGGATGAAGATCCCATTCGCGGTCATGTGCGCCACAATTCTAGTCAGTTAGCTAGAGTTTTATTGCGATGGTACAGTGGCAAGTGGCAACCCAAAATTTAACGCTTAAGAAGTTATGATTGTAGAGGTTACTTCTGGCTAACTTGAGAAATATTGATAATGGTCAAAAGAGGTAAGGGGGAGCAACAATACAAAACAGTCTAATTAGTCTATCTTGGTTTGCTGCTATCCCGACTTAAAGTTACTTGGCTTATTTATAAATATATCAACTGTATATAAAGCAAGTGTGTTGTGTTCTGCCAATTACTGTAAAATTTCGATGAACTTTTTAATTTGACTAAGCTAATCACAATTTATCGTGGATCTAGTTGGTTATTTTGTCCCCAAATTCAAATTTTCAAGCCATGTTAACCATATTTTTATCAAGCCATCAAGATACTCAAAATCTTGGTTATCTTCTTGGTAAACATCTGCCAGCGGGGAGTAATATTCTGCTTTTTGGTAATTTGGGCGCAGGTAAAACTACTTTGGTTCAGGGAATTGGTCGAGGTTTAAATATTGTTGAACCTATAGTTAGTCCGACCTTTACTTTAATCAATGAGTATTTAGATGGTCGTTTACCTTTATATCATTTAGATTTATATCGTTTAGAATCCAGTCAGGTTGATAGTATTTATCCTGAGATATATTGGTCAGGCATTGAGGTTGCGCCTGGTATTACGGCGATCGAATGGTCAGAACGTCTTTTAATTAAACCAGAAAGTTATCTGCAAATAGAGTTATTTACTTCAGCATCTCAAGGAAGACAGGTTAACTTGCAGCAATATGGCATCGCTAATTGGAATTTAGAGTTTATCGAAAATTTTGCCCAGACTGCTCAACTTAGTGACCAGTGACTAGTAGCCGATCAAGTATTTTAATCATAGTGTTTGACAATTATCGTTTATCTACTCAAGATTATTAATCATAGCGCGATCGCGTCCTGCTTTTTTGACTGATAAATAGCTCGATCCGCATCGTTTAGGCTAGTTGCTGTTGCGCCAATTAAAACTAGGCGATCGCCTGTAGGGGCGACACAAGAGAGGCAAAAGCAAGCCAGAAGAGAGACTATTATCAATAATCTCTCTTCTTTTGGGAGGCTACTTTTCTTAATCCCTCTCCTCATCTACTTTCAACCTTGTTGTGTCGCCCCCACAGCTAATTACCAAAGAAAGGAAATAGCAACTTAGCGCAGCAAAAACAAGTTTTAGAACCAGTATTAAAACTTTTAAGAGACTATAAAATGATTGTGTTGGGAGAGCGAGAATTTTTCGCAATCGTCTTTATGACACAATTTTTGAGGTGGTAGTATTTACGATCGCCATCTTGGGGGCGAAATTTCTGCTAGCAGACGAACAACCTACGGAGATTGTTTATCAATTTAGCGATCGCCCATCTATTATTCTCGCCCGTCTGGGTGCAACTATTGCCGCCATAATAAGTATCGAACTAGCAATTCACGGACATCTTAGTCCTGGTGGCGGTTTTGCTGCGGGGGTTGCAGGAGGCACAGCGATCGGTTTGCTTGCCATTACCTTATCGTCTCAACAGATGGAAGCAATCTATGAAAAGTATCATGCTGCTACCTGGGAAAAGCTTTCAGTGTTAATTTTTATTTTGTTAGCGGTGGTAACTTTAATTGGAGGAGAATTACCCCCAGGAGAATTAGGCACGCTTTTTAGCGGTGGAATTATTTCTTTACTCAATATTTTAGTTGCTGTAAAAGTAGCATTAGGCTCATGGGCAGTGATTTTACTGTTTATTCGCTATCGAGGGTTATTATGATCTAAAACCTGGGCGACAGGTGGTTAAACGATGTAATTCTCCGCCGACTCGATAAAAATCAAATCTAGAATTAGACTGAAAAATTTCTGGTGATAAAAGTTGTCCTTGGTTAGCAAAAGATAGATCTAAGTCAAGGTCTTGTTGAGCAGAAATTGTAGCTACCTGATTGGACTTTTGTGACTGGGTCTTAATAGTATCAAAGGCAATCTTATTCGCTGATTGATGACAATATTTATTTAAAGAAGATTCTACTGACACTAAATGCCCGTTACGCTTGATAGTTAAAATAGCTTCTGCTTGTTTACGAGTTGGAACTTGGTTGCCGTTATTTTGCTTGCCAAAAGGTAACAAGACTAAATAAGATAAATTACCATTTTTAGCCTGGAAACCCTGACTATTTTTTAGTGGATACGCAGGAATAAAGATGGAGCTATGGTCATTCTGTTTGGCTTCCCCTGAGTAAAAATAAGCGTTGTCTTTTTGGCAGATATTGACATAAAAACTGTCTGTCTCAAAGGCGTAAACTTCTTGGTATGCTGCTCCTATTTGCTGACAGTCGTGCCAGTCTGAAGTGAGCATAAAGGAGTAGTCTGCATCGGTCGAAGCAAAGACATCAGCCACTATAAAATTAACAATGATAGTAACTGTCGTTGTAGCAATAACTGTTGTCTTCATATTTAATTTTTTCATCATCATGCTGATTCGCAATTCTTGCCCTTCTTAATACTACCCACCAAACCAAAAAACATAGCTCAGATCAAAATAGTGTTTGTATACTAAGTTTCTTAAGTCAAATTGGCAATATATCCACAGTTATATAGCGATTCTCGGTTTAATGAAGTATGAGTAGAGTGAGGTAATAGGGATTATAAGTTGTTTAAATAAGTTCAAATTTGTACTTCATAAGTTTAAGAAGCGTTATAGTTGCTTATCTTATCTCAAGCAGCTTAGGCGATCGCCACATAAAGTCTAGCTCAATTATTAGCAATCAGTCGGTAAACCGTATTTTACCCGTATTTTACTGGTCTTTATTTACTGCTCTACAATAGAAATATAAGTTTTAAAACAATAAATATATTTTATTTATTTATCTCTTAGCGAGATGTAAGTTAAATTCAGGTTAGATAAATATTATGGGATTTTTTGACTCTCAAGTAGTACAAGAAGAAGCTAAAAAGCTTTTTGAGGACTATCAATCTCTGATGACATTAGGTAGCGAATACGGCAAGTTTGACCGAGAAGGCAAAAAAATGTTTATCGATCAAATGGAGCAATTAATGGAACGCTATCGTATTTTTATGAAGCGGTTTGAGCTATCAGAAGATTTTATGGCACAGATGACTGTGCAGCAATTGAAAACACAGCTCAACCAATTTGGCATGACTCCTCAGCAAATGTTTGACCAGATGGAAGTGACTCTCAAAAGAATGAAGGCTGAAATTCAACCATAATCTTAATTTTAGAGGAAACTTATTGCTTTGGCTGCTACTTTAGCTGTTTTAGCAATTCAGTCTTTTGCTATATTGCCAAAAGTGATAAGCCTAACGACATGGCTTCGCTACACAAATTACCAGTTTAGTGATGCGATAATTTGCAAAAATTCTTATCTTATTCGCTAACTTGGCTTTCCAAACTTATTTAATAACTACCATTTAATTTGTAAATAGCCTTTGGCTGGTTTTTCCAATTCTTCTGGCGTTAGCCATTCCATTGCTTGATAAGTACCAAATACCTTATCCCACCAGTCTACCGCCAAGCCGAAATTGCAGTCCCACTGATTATATTTATGATGTACATAATGGACGGGCATTTTTAGCCAAACACATTTAATTGGACATTCATGCTGTAATTGATGAGCATAGGCAGAAAAAGCAGCATAGACAATACTGCCTGCCACAGCACTCATTCCGATTGGTACGGAAATGAAAAAAGCAAGACAGCTTAGAGGCACTATCATCGAATAATCTTTGAACTCTAATAAAACCCCGTTAGCTGTATTGTCTCGATGATGTTTGTAATGCGGGACAATATCTCGACCAAAGCGAGGATCTATGTGCATCAAGCGATGTAGCCAATATTCCACGAAGCTTGCAAAAATAAAAGCTGCTATAAAGCAGGCAGTCAAAAGAAGCATAAACTAAATTTTGTTATTGGTGATGTCAAGAAATAAAATTATATCTTGTTCTTTTTAAATAAATATAAATTCACCATAGCGTTACGTTTTTTGATTATGACATCAGGTTGGTGGGCTTTTCTCGAAAGCGGTCAGACCCCGCGTCGCCGTCAGGCGCAAGGGAACGCTGACCAAGACAAGCCCCTACGATTTATACTGTCCTAAGCAATGGTTTGACTGTAGTATATTTTGTGGGTAAACCGAAAATAATTATCGTAACAACCGTATCAAAGAATTTTCAGCTAACGGAAGACCCTAAAAGTTAGTATAGTAATCCCTGCTTTTCCAACTATAAAAACTAACAGACAATGCAATTAGTGAGAAGTCCAAAAGTAGATGGCAACACCTATTGTGCTTCTTGATGTTGTTTCAAATACCTCAGAAATGAAAACTCAAACCATTTCGCAAGCAACCTACAATACATTTATTAATGAGATTAGGTCTAATAAAGTTCAGCAGGTGACGATTAAATCTCGCTGGATTGAATATCAACTCAAGGCAGAATTTGGTGGTCAACGCTATCGAACTCAAAAGCATGATTCTGATGAAAATTTGATTAGCGTGCTGAGTCGCCAAAACATTGAGTTTAATCTTGTTAAAGATGATTCAGAGTTTACCAATGGTTTGGTGGCGATGCTCCTTTCTTCGGGAATATTAGTAGGTGTTTTTGCTTGGCTAGCTAAATTAAGCACTGAAAACGGCGGTATCGGTGTTGGTATGGGGATGGGCAAAAGCAATGCAAGAGTATATCAAAAGAGCAAGACTAGCATTAGCTTTGCTGACGTTGCAGGGGTAGATGAGGCAAAACAAGAACTGCAAGAAGTTGTTGATTTTCTCCAGAACGGTGCTAAATATCGTCAGATTGGGGCGAAAATTCCCAAAGGAGTATTATTGGTTGGTTCTCCAGGAACAGGCAAGACTTTACTGGCAAAAGCCGTGGCAGGGGAAGCAGGTGTTCCTTTTTTGAGTATGTCTGGTTCGGAATTTGTTGAATTATATGTCGGGGTAGGTGCTTCTAGGGTCAGAGATTTGTTTAATCAAGCAAAACGCCAAGCACCCTGTATCATCTTTATTGATGAACTTGATGCCATTGGTAAATCTCGCGGTAATAACCCTAACGGTGGTAATGATGAACGAGAGCAAACTTTAAACCAGTTGCTAACAGAAATGGATGGCTTTGATGGCAATGAAGGAGTAATATTGATAGCTGCTACTAATCGTCCAGAGATTTTAGATCCTGCTTTGCGTCGTCCTGGTAGATTTAACCGACAGATATTGGTTGATCGCCCTGATAAAAGTGGCAGAATAGAAATACTTACAGTCCATTCTCGTAAGGTAACGCTGGCGGAAAATGTAGATCTAACCGAAATTGCCTCCCAAACTGGGGGATTTGCAGGGGCAGATCTAGCTAACTTGGTTAACGAAGCTGCCGTGCTGGCTGCCCGTAACAATCGTCAGGCAGTATTAATGACAGACTTTAGCGAAGCCTTTGAACGAGTTGTGGCAGGTTTAGAAAAGCGATCGCGCGTACTAACTCTCATAGAGCGTCAAACTGTAGCATATCATGAGGTTGGTCATGCTCTAGTCGGTGCTTTAATGCCAGGAGGCAATAAAGTTGCTAAAATTTCTATCGTCCCTCGTGGATTGGGTGCCTTGGGCTATACTGTACAAACTCCAGAAGAAGATCGTTTCTTGATGCTGGAGGATGAATTAAGAGGCAAAATTGCCACCTTACTAGGAGGACGGGCAGCAGAGAAAGCAGTTTTTAACAAAGTCTCTACGGGGGCAAGTGACGACATTCAAAAGGCAACCGAACTGGCTGAAAAAGCCGTAACTCAGTATGGTATGAGTAAGGATTTAGGTCCAGTTGCTTTTGCTAAAGACGAAGGGCAGTTTCTTGAGGGTTCTACTTCTAGAAGAACTGTAGGGGTCGAGGTGACAGGTGAAATAGACCGCCTAGTTAAGCAGAATATCGAGCAAGGCTATGAAATAGCTTTAAAAATTCTTGACTCTAACCGCGATTTGTTAGAATCAACCACCCAAACTCTACTTAAAAATGAAGTTTTAGAAGGCGAGCAATTACAGACAATTCTATCTTTAGTCAAAGCACCAGAGGAATTAAAAACCTACTTGCAGGGATAAGCTGTCAAGCATTTGATTTGTCTGTTGAGGTTGATTGGGAGAGCGGGCGGAAACGCGTCGTCTCACGGCGCATGTTCCACGCCCGCTAGAGGGGACACGGAGACGGGGAAAAGGTTTGATGGTTTGTTGCCTAATTCAAAAATATACAGTACAGTTTAAATGCACATCAGCTTAGGCTTTTAAAGCTTTTCTGTATCTGGTTATCAGATTTGGTTAGCTAATACTAAATCCGATTGCTAAAAACAGCTTAAAATAAGAAGCAAAAGACTAAATATTACCTATGCCCAAAAAAGCTTATTTCGTTTCGCATTTAAGTAATTTTGAAAAAACATAAAAGTAATCTTAAAAAAGAAAGGGATGTCCTTAAAAGCACATCCCCTTTTACTATTAATTGACAATTTAGAAATCTATAATTTATGAGTCAAGATTAATTACGCTGTTTTCCTGGCTGTATGCTTCTAAACTGATTTCAACTGGTTTTAAATCCCAGATTTGCTCACAGTATTCTTTAATAGTGCGATCGCTAGAAAACTTACCCATTCTAGCCGAATTAAGAATAGACATTTTTGTCCATTTGTCTTTATCCTTGTAAGTTTCAGAAACCATATCTTGACAATAAATATATGCCTGATAGTCTGCCAACAGCATATAAGGATCGTCATAAAGTAAAGAATCAACAATCGGCTTAAATAGCTTAGTATCACCGTAGCTAAAGTCACCCTTAGCAACGCGATCAATTACCGCCTTCAATTCTTCATTACTATTGTAATAAGCCATGGGATCATAGCCTTCTTCTTTCATTTTGTATACTTCTTCAGCAGTCAGACCAAACAAGAAAAAGTTATCTGCGCCAGCTTCTTCGCGGATTTCAATATTGGCACCATCTAGAGTACCAATGGTTAAGGCACCATTCATGGCAAACTTCATGTTACCAGTACCAGAAGCCTCTTTGCCTGCGGTGGAAATCTGTTCTGACAAGTCCGCAGCAGGATAGATTTTTTGTCCCAAAGAAACATTAAAGTTAGGTAAGAAAACAACTTTTAAACGTCCTTTGACATCGGGGTCTTTATTAACTACTTCTCCTACGGCGTTGGCAAATTTAATGATCAACTTTGCCATAAAGTATCCAGGTGCAGCTTTGCCACCAAAGATAAAGGTGCGAGGCACGATGTCAATGTTGGGGTTTTGCTTGATGCGATTGTAGAGAGTAATAATATGCAGCACCATCAAATGCTGGCGTTTGTATTCGTGAATTCGTTTGACTAGGACATCAAATATCGAATCAACGTTCACCTCAATGTTTTTGGTTTTCTTGATTTGTGCAGCTAGGGTAATTTTATTTTTGCGCTTGATTTCGCGCCACTCCTGGCAAAACTCAGGATCGTCAATAAAGTTCTCTAATACTCGCATCTCGTCAAGGTTTTTTAACCAGCTATCGCCTTTGGTTTTTTCCGTGACCAATTTTGCTAATCGAGGATTACTTAATAAAATCCAGCGACGGGGTGTGACACCATTGGTTTTATTAAAGAATTTCTCAGGCCAAAGTTTGGCAAAACCTTGAAGCGTGTATTTTTGGAGTAATTGTGTATGCAGTGCAGCTACTCCATTAATAGCATGACTACCAACACAGGCTAAGTTTGCCATACGAACTTTTTTTTCTGCGCCTTCTTCAATGATTGAAAGCTCAGAAGCAAGCTCATCATCATCAGGAAACCAAGTGCGAATATCTTCTAAAAAACGATGATTAATCTCGTAAATGATTTCAATATGTCTAGGTAGCATTCTACCAAACAAACTTACTGACCATCTTTCCAAAGCTTCTGGTAGTAAAGTGTGATTTGTATATGCTAAAGTCTTTTGAGTAATATCCCAAGCCTGATCCCAGTCTATGCTGTGTTCATCAATCAACAAGCGCATTAACTCTGCCACCGCTACTGCTGGGTGGGTATCGTTTAGCTGAATTGCTGCTCGTTCGTGAAAATTGCTGAGATTAGGATGAATGTGAAGGTGAATCTGAATTAAATCTTGCAGAGAAGCAGAGACAAAGAAATACTGCTGCGCCAGACGTAGTTCTTTACCCTGTGGGGTATTGTCGTTGGGATACAGCACTTTGGAAATCGTTTCCGAACTCATTTTTTCGCCTACGGCGCGGTCATAGTTACCTGCATTAAATGCCTCGAAGTTAAATTCTTCACTAGCTTCAGCTTTCCATAACCGCAGTGCGTTTACAGTATTGGTGCGATATCCTGGTACAGGAGTATCGTAGGGGACGGCTTTGACTTTGCGATCGCAAATCCAGCTAACGCGGCTGTGTCCTTTTTCATCACGATAGGCTTCGGTATGTCCTCCTAGCTTAATTTCCACGGCATCTTCAGGGCGAGCAATTTCCCAGGGATTTTTGAACAGCAACCAGTTATCAGGGATTTCTGCTTGCCAACCATCTCTCAATGCCTGATGGAAAATACCAAATTCGTAGCGGATACCGTAACCAATAGCTGGCATTTCTAAATTAGCCAAAGAATCAAGAAAGCAGGCAGCCAGTCTACCTAATCCACCATTACCCAAGCCTGGATCTGGTTCTTGTTCGATAAGCTCTTCAATTTCCAAACCTGATTCGTTGACTACCTGACGCATCTTTTCGTAGATACCCAGAGAAATAAGGTTATTTTCTAAATGACGACCCATCAAAAACTCGGCAGACAGATAAGAAACTACCTTGACGTTTTCTTCATAGTAGGTGCGTCCTGTTTTGATAAAGCGGTGTAGCAAGCGATCGCGTACAGTATATGCCAATGCTTGATAGTAATCGTGAAGAGTGGCAGTAGATTGGTCTTTTCCCTGGAGATAAAAGAGATTGTCGGTGAAGGCTCGTTTGAGAGTCTCGACGCTCATTCCGGTGCGATCGTCTTCTATCTGAATATTTTGTGCCAAATTACTAGTAGTAACAGTTTGGTTAAGCTTTTGAGAAGATGTTGTTTCCATGTTTGCCTAGATTATAGTGTCTGAATGAATAATTGCTGAGGTTATCGACAGGTAATTTTTTAAAAACCTTTGTAGGGGCAAACGCTGTCTAGATTAAATTTCATATAACCTGTTTATGTATTTATATATTGCCATGCCAAATTTAACTCGACTGTTTATAGGTTACTACTAGATTTGTGATTAAAGCCTGGGAGCAACCCAAGCCTTAATCTTTGGTTTAGAAACTCAACTGAAGGATAAGGACAGTTAGCTTTTAGGACCCAAACCAACTTTGCCAGCATAGACAGCGCGATCGCCTAATTCTTCTTCAATTCTCAATAAGCGATTGTATTTAGCTACTCTTTCGCTACGGCAAAGAGAACCAGTTTTGATTTGTCCTGCACGGGTGGCAACTGCCAAGTCAGCTATAGTAGTGTCTTCGGTTTCTCCTGAGCGATGGCTAATCACTGAGCGATAGCCACTGCGAGTTGCTAGTTCGATAGTTTCTAGAGTTTCAGTCAAGGTACCAATTTGATTTAATTTAATCAGGATGGAATTAGCTACTCCCAGCTCAATTCCTTTTTGGAGTCTGGTCTTATTGGTCACAAACAGATCATCTCCCACTAGCTGAATTTTTGCTCCCAATTTCTCGGTCAAGGTTTTCCAGCTATCCCAGTCATCTTCGTGCAGAGCATCTTCAATGGAAATAATCGGATATTTTTCCACTAATTCAGCCAGATAAGTAATAAATTCTTCAGGAGAATGAGCTTCACCATCATAGGTATATTTGCCATCGGCATAAAATTCACTAGCAGCTACATCCATTGCCAAAGCCACTTCCGATCCAGGCTTATAGCCTGCTTTTTCGATAGCGGTAATCAACAAATCTAAAGCCTCTTGATTAGAACCCAAATTAGGCGCATAGCCGCCTTCGTCACCTACCCCAGTTAAGAGATTTTTATCACCCAAAACTTTACTGA
The DNA here is from genome assembly GCA_038259125.1 of Chroococcales cyanobacterium. GTDB lineage: Bacteria > Cyanobacteriota > Cyanobacteriia > Cyanobacteriales > Xenococcaceae > Waterburya. Next base: position 31,627 of record JBBSPC010000025.1, read on the forward strand.
GAGAGGCGAATACTTCTGCACCCCAGCGCAAAGCTTCCCTAAAAGAATCTGCTCCTATGGGCATAATCATAAACTCCTGGAAATCAACGTTATTATCCGCGTGAGAACCACCGTTGATCACGTTCATCATCGGTACGGGAAGAAGGTTAGATAATGGTCCACCTAGATAACGATATAGGGGCAGTTCCAGCACTTCAGCAGCGGCTTTGGCAGTAGCTAAAGATACTGCTAAAATCGCGTTTGCGCCCAAATTCTTCTTATTAGGAGAGCCGTCGCGGTCAATCATGATTTGATCGACGGTTGCCTGTTCTAAAGCATCTACATTCAACAATTCAGGAGTAATTTTTTCTTTGACGTTGCGAACTGCAATTAAAACACCTTTGCCACCATAGCGATTTTTGTCGCCGTCTCTTAATTCATGTGCCTCAAAACTGCCTGTTGAGGCGCCACTAGGTACTTGAGCTAATCCCACAACGCCTGTGTCTAAACGTACTTCGGCTTCAATGGTAGGACGACCACGGGAGTCTAAAATTTCTCTAGCAGCGATCGCTTCAATAGCAGCTTCTGATTGGTTTAGCATCGATTCTCCTCTTTAACTTTCTAATTATCTATTTCTTTGTCGTAATGCAAGCGAAAATTAATATATCTTTTTTTGAGACAATCAGGTTAATCAATAGCTACAAATGTAGCTGACAATAAAAAATGCACCTTTGTTCACTTTTTACAATATCAGTGCAAAATTCTAGGTCAGGGTTTCCGCCGTAAAACGACAGGAAATTTGAGCGTTGGTCAAACCAGAAGTATAGAATAGATAGAGATTGCATACTGTCTATATCTATACAGCAATTAACATTTCCGTTTTCTGAGCTACTATCGCTACAATCAAGTTAAGATCACGATTGCAGTAACCTGAATTCAATGAACAATAAATCTGAAGAAAATATTGATTTGGGTCGCACTATGCTTAATAAAGCTGTGGAAACGGCGATCGCAACTCAAGTAGAATCTGCTGAAAACATCAAAATTAAGGTTGATAGTCAAGCATCTCAAACAATTCAGGGCAAAGCAGAGTCGATAGAATTTTTGGGTGAAAAGATTGTTGCTTTTAAAGATATTCAGCTAGAACAAATAAACATCACTTCTGATAATATTTCTCTCGATCTAACTCAGGCGATCTTAGGCAAAATTGCTTTTGAACAGCCAGGCAACTTTAAGGTCAAAATCATCTTTACTGAATCAGATTGCGATCGCTTATTAAATTCAGAATATGTCAGGATTCTCTTACAAAGTTTAGCCCTAGAAATAAATCACTCCTCAGCAAATTTTTATCTCCAACAAGCGAAATGTCATTTAGACGACAACGGTAAAGTATCTTTAATAGCCAATACCGTTTTAAATCGAGAACAGCAAATTAAAACGGCAGAATTTCAAATTGCACTTCAGTTTGAGCAAGATGGTGCAGCAATCAAGTTTCAAGGTGGTAAATATTTGGACAAACGGAGTTTGGATTTAGACGAAACAGTAGCCATTATGAAAAAAGTGCAGGATATACTTTATCTGCGTCACTTTTCTAATGCTGATTTGGCTATCGACATCACTAATATTAAAATTGAAGCCCAGCAGCTTACTCTACAGGGAAATATGCAAATCAAAAAATTACCTGATTCTCTGGCTGAGTCTATCAAGTCTGTCGCCTCAGAAATAAATGATAATTAATTATTTCTTAATAAAAAATTTAGATGTCAGTTTTAAGCTTCTACGATTAAACTAAGTGGTCTGAGGTTTTAAAATAATCTCTAGGACGAGTGATAAATCACGCCCACTAAAAACATCGTTAGGAGTAAGGGCAATTGACAGAACAAGATAGGCAAATTCCTCAGCTACCAAAACTACCTACTTCAGCTATTGAGGCAGAGCAAGGGTTAGAGGCTCAAAGTCAGGGATGGTTTGAGTACCCAGTCAAAGCTCAACCCCACCACACAGATTATGCGGGTATTGTCTGGCATGGTACATACTTAACTTGGATGGAAGAGGCTAGAGTAGAGTATTTACGTTCTATTGGCGTTGAATTTGCTGATTTAGTAGCGTTAGGTTGCGATTTGCCAGTAGTTGAACTGTCTTTGCGCTATCACTTGCCAATTCGCTTAGGAGTATCAGCAATAGTCAAAACTCGTTTAATCGAAACCAAAGGAGTCCGTATCAACTGGGATTATGAAATTCAGTCCTATGACAGAGAAGAATTATTTGCTTCAGGAACAGTAGTTTTAGTAGGGATAGATCGGGAGAAAGGCAAAATCATGCGCCAGCTTCCTCCTGTAGTGCAAGATGCTCTGGTCAAACGTACTATACTCTGATTAAGGTTACGGCGATATTACCGCCAAAGCATACGTCTACATCTGTTCCTAAAGTGCGATCTCGCTTGGCGTATTCTCCTTGATAATAATACATATCTTCTTCGACTCGAAAATCCACAGGTAAAGGCGCAGTACTAGGCTCACAAAGGATAATCTTAGGTTCGGGCTGTTCTGGTTCTAAATGAGGTAAATTAACATTCCAAAAACTATTAGGAGGGGAAGGACGAGATAGCAAGTCTTCAAGTACCTTACTTGTCCACAGGGTAGCTATTTCCCAATCAATCAGCAAAGGTTTTTTAATCCAATGAGAAATAGCAACACCAGGAATACCGTGAATCGCAGCTTCTCTCACCGCAGCTACCGTCCCTGAAATATAAACATCTACACCTAGATTTCCTCCCGCGTTAATTCCTGACAGGACTAGTTTTGTATTTGTAGCTATTTGCTTAATTGCTAAGCGGGTACAGTCAACAGGAGTACCCTCTAGGGCATATTCTGTGTTCGATCTTCGTTCTAGTTTAATTCCTCGCTGGGTAGTAACTTGATGTCCGCAACCCGAATACTGTTTATAAGGAGCAACAATCATAGTTTCTCCTGTGACGGCTTTTTGTAAGGCACGAATTCCAGCCGCGTCGATCCCATCGTCATTGGTCAAAATAATTGTCATTGATTTATTGTCCCAAATAAGCTTCTAGTACCGATTCATTATTTTGAATCTCTTCAGGTGTACCTTCAGCTAAGTTAGTACCTTCTGCCAAAACCCAAACGCGATCGCATAAGCTCATAATTACGTCCATGTTGTGTTCAATTACCAAAAAAGAAATTCTCTGCTGATTCCAGTTAACTATGTGTTCGCAAATTTGATTGATTAAAGTCGGATTTACCCCTGCTGCGGGTTCATCTAATAAAATTAGCTTGGGGTTAGTCATTAAAGTTCGAGCCATCTCTAAAAGCTTTCTTTGTCCTCCCGATAATGCTCCTGCATAGTCATGAGCTTTGGCTGCTAATCCCACAGACTCTAAAATATTCATTGCCCTTTCTTTATTTTCTCTTTCCTCAGTTCTCAGTTTAGATTGTTGAAACCAAACTCGAAAAAAGTTTTCTCCTGTTTGATTTGGTGTAGCGAGCAACATATTCTCTAATACTGATAAACGGGAAAGAACCCTAGCTACTTGAAAGGTGCGAATAAATCCTCTGGTGGCAATTTTGTGAGACGGTAGATGATGAATCGGTTGATTATCAAACAAAATCGTGCCACTATCAGGCTGAATAAAATTAGATAATAGATTAAATAAAGTCGTTTTACCTGCTCCGTTTGGACCAATCAAGCCCGTAATACTGCCATAATTAACTTCTATATGAGCATTGTTTACTGCTTTAATTCCACCAAAGCTCTTGGACAGTTTCGTTGCCTGAAGTAACGATTTGGCTGATAAGTTTTTTTGCACGACTCAATCAAATAAATTATGTTTGTTCGGTAATTTATTTAAATTACCAAAAATTTTTGTTTGATTCTCAAGGAAATCAAACAGAATGACAACTAAGTAAGTGTCCCGTATTTAACACATATTTTGTTAAAGAAAAATTAAGCTAGTAAATAGAATGAATATAATCTTAGTTCATTAATGACTCAGCTAAAACCACCTCAGAACTCAACCAGTTTGTCTTCAAAACAATCAAAGGAACTAAATTCTTCTGTATCTCCTTGGGTACCCAAGATAATTTATCCCCTGGGATGTTATTTAGTGCTGCCACTTTTCTTTAGCAAGATCCAAATTACTGGACAAGAGAATATTCCTCAAGATGACCCCGTTATTATTGCCCCAACTCATCGTTCTCGTTGGGATGCCTTTATTGTTCCCTATGCAGTAGGAAGACTGGTAAGTGGCAGAGATCCTAGGTTTATGGTTTCTGCTAATGAGGTCAAAGGGATACAAGGCTGGGTGATTCGCCGTATGGGAGGTTTTCCTGTAGATACTGAACGTCCTCAACTAAACAGCGTGCGTCATAGTATTGAACTCTTGAAAAATGAGCGAGAAATGCTGGTTATTTTTCCTGAAGGGGGAATTTTTAACGACTACCAAATTCATCCGCTTAAAAGAGGTGTAGCAGCGATCGCCGTGCAGGCAGAAGCAGACAAGTCAAGGATTAAAATATTACCGATGGGGATTCGCTATAGCCAGCCTTATCCTACCTGGGGAACAGAAGTTAAAGTAAACATAGGCACACCTTTAACTGTAGCTGACTATCTTGATAGTTCATTGCGTCAAGGCTCTTTAAAGCTAACCGCAGCTTTGGAGAAAAGTTTAAAGAAACTATATGAATATTAAATTTGTATAACTTGCGTTTGATGTGGATTAGTTTTTCAAATATTTAGCTTGTGAAAGTCATAAAATATGTGATAGAAAGAGATTTTTTACAAACTCAGCTTAAGCAAATTTAAATTTGGACTAAGACCTGATGTTGGAATTCGCTATAGAATCTTGTTCTGATTTTGCCCATGCTTATGCCTGTAGCGATGCTCTGAGCAATGCCTTAACTATTGTCCTCGATGTTGGCTTACAGCAATCTTTACAACAATTCAAAGACCAACTCCCCGATCTAGATCGCGATCGCGCCATCTTTCAGTCATGGTGTCAAATCAACTATCAAGCCTGGAATGAGCGTTTAAAAACCGCGATCACTTTTCATCGTCATATACAGTCTGATTGGCACTTTAGCCGCGAACAGCAGCAAATTCTAGAACGTTACTACGATGCTAATAAGCTTACTAATCAATTGCCTCAACAGCAACTGTGAAATAACCACCGCAGTACGTAAAGAAATTGAAGCTATTTTGTTATTGCCCCAAACAGAACTGGAAGTAAGGGAATGGAATTAGCGCGATCGGCAATTACTTTTGAAACTACTTCTAAGCAAAAAATTAAAAGTTAATCTATGAATCGAAGCCAAGTGATTGACTTTGATGGCACATATTGTTTTAAATTTCATAACAAAATCAAACATAAAGAACCGATTTTATACATTTTATACATTCGACATCATAAATCTATCCTAAGATACATAAAAAAATTAAATCTAAGTAGCATCCAGCCTACTGTCGAATCCTCGATCAAAAATCATTGATTAATTTACTACTGAATTAAAATAATGCTCGAATCCCAAGCTGTTTCTAAGCAAGAATTTATCTTTGATATGTTATTAGATAATTTGTTGTTGCAATGCGCTATTAGCCCTAGTTCTGATTTTGCCTATGTTCATGCTTGTATTGATGTCCTCAGCAATGCCCTGACTATTATTCCTGATGTTAGGCTACAGCAATCTTTACAAAAACTTAAAGAACAACTTCCTAAGCTGGAAGCAGATAGAACCATATTTGAGTCATGGTGGCAAGTCAATCATTTTGTTTGGAACCAAGAGTTAAAAACGACAATTTCTTTTTATCGTGATATGCAGTCTCATTGGCATTTAAATTTCTCGAATCATGAAGCTCTCCAACGCTATTATGATGCTAATAAATTGCTAATCGATTTTCTCGATCTCAACTATGAACTAACAGTCACATTATGCAGAGAGATTGAAACTGCTTTGCTCTCTCCTGAAAAAGAGTTGACAAGCAGCGGGAATGAAATAAGCAATCAGTAATTATTCTAACCTGAGTTGGGGATAAGCCCAAACCCTTTGTTTTTAGGATTGTTTAAACTAAAGGAAACTAATTTTCCTACTAAATTTAACTTTGTTACTAGTATTGCAGTCTATCAAACTGCTGTTGCTGAGGAAAAAAGCTAGATTTAGCTGCTGAGATTAATAATAACTAAATGCTCGCAGTTGCTTTGTCCGCCAACGCTCAGACATAATTGATCGCTCGTGACAAACTAAAGTTAGTTTAATTAAAAAGCGGGTATCAAGCTAGTTTGATTGACGAAGTAAACGTAAACATAATTCTTAATTGGGTGTCGGAAGAAGATTACGAACCTAACCAGTGTCGTCTACGCATTTATTGGCTTAGTTGCATTAGGGCTGTAGTTGTTGCCTCAAATATTACTGTTTTTCCTGATAGAACAATAGCTGATATCACGCCACAAATAATTTGCTTTGCCTGTGATTACTGCGATTTATTCCCCGACAAAATTATGTTGGTCGAGCATTATTCCATTAGTAGTGTGCCTAATGGAGATGTCTATTTTCACTTACTGTTCGTAGACAACAAAATCATAAGGTATGGTATTAGTAAGAATGAGTTGATATGCCTAATCGGTAAGCCAATATAGCAGGGCTATTTCATTCTAAAAAGAGACTCAATATGTTCTAAGCTAAATTGGCACTTACGTTGTGCCTGAGCCATGTTAGAAAATCCTGCTTCCCGATATAAATTAATAGCTAGGTTACGGGCGATCGCTAAAACTTGAGGTAAAGGCGTAGTCCGAATGCGCGATTTGTCTTCTCCTTGAGTGACATCTCTAACACCCTGGAACTCTATTTTCAACCGTTTGGAAACGAGATCGCCCACAGTTCGGGATAACGGAACATTGTTTCCGTCAACCAACAAAAAAATAAGGACGTTGTTGATAACGCCCTCATCGGAGAAATTAAATTAGTTTGCGATTAAACTGATACTGTTTCAGATTCTTGTTCGGTGTGCTGTTGCGGTGATTCGGCTTGGTTGAGTAAAGACTGTAGTTTCTCACCTTCAATTACTTCTACCTCTAGGATTTGTTGAGCAATTTGTTCGAGTAAGTCCCGATTACGTTTAAGGATATCTAAAGCTTGTTGATGAGCAGTTTCTACAATACTTTTCACCTCTTCGTCGATCGCTTTGGCTGTTTCGTCACTTACCATGCGTCGGGGATTGTTCATGCCTTGACCGAGGAAGTTGTTCTGTTGTCCTTTTTCATAAGCCAAAGGCCCCAAAACTTTACTCATGCCGTAGGTTGTAACCATTCTTTCCGCTAGGTCGGTAGCTTTCTGAAGGTCATTAGATGCCCCTGTAGTGATGCTATTAAACACTACTTCTTCTGCTGCGCGTCCACCTAGCATGGTTGCAATCTGATCTTTTAATTCTGATTCTGACATTAAAAAGCGGTCTTCGGTGGGCATCTGAAGAGTATACCCCAAGGCAGCCATCCCGCGAGGAACAATAGATATTTTTGCTACTCTACCACCTCCAGGCATTACTGCACCTACCAAGGCGTGACCTACTTCATGATATGCGACAATTTTCTTTTCTTTATCGTTAAGAACTCGGCTTTTTTTCTCTAAACCAGCCACCACTCTTTCTATTGCTTCATTAAAGTCTGCTTGAGTTACCGTTTTTCTTTTATTCCGCGCAGCTAATAATGCAGCCTCATTAACTAGGTTGGCTAAATCTGCCCCAGCAAAACCAGGAGTACGAGTAGCAATTTGTTTGAGATCTACCTCAACGTCTAGCTTTACTTTGGCTGCATATATCTCTAATATTTTTTGGCGACCAGATAAATCGGGACGATCTACCAATACTTGACGGTCAAATCTACCAGGACGTAACAGGGCGGGGTCTAAAACTTCGGGTCGGTTGGTGGCAGCAAGCACGATTACTGTGGCATCTCCGGCAGCAAAACCATCCATTTCTGTCAGTAGTTGGTTGAGGGTTTGTTCTCGTTCATCATTACCGCCAACAAAGCCACTACCGCTACCACGAGATTGACCAATAGCATCTAATTCATCGATAAAGATAATACAGGGTGCTTTTTGTTTTGCCTGTTCAAATAAGTCTCTAACTCTGGCTGCACCAGCACCGACAAATAGTTCGACAAACTCCGAACCAGAAATACTAAAGAAAGATACCCCAGCTTCTCCTGCAACAGCTTTTGCCATCAAAGTTTTACCCGTACCAGGAGGCCCGACTAATAATACTCCTTTGGGTATTCTGGCACCGATCGCCTTATAACGTTGGGGAGTTTTTAAAAAGTCAACAATCTCGGTTAATTCTGCTTTAGCTTCTTCTACTCCAGCCACGTCATCGAATGTCACCTTAGTAGAGTCGCCATCTACGTATACTTTGGCTCGGCTTTTAGTTAGAGACAGTGCGCCCTGCGCCCCACCAGCATTACGACTGATAAAAAACTGCCAGATAGCGACAAAGATCAAAGGTGGAATAACCCAACCCAAGATATTGCCCAACCAATTATTTTTAGGTGGCGCAGCAGCAAACTCCACCCCATTCTGTTCTAAACGCTTGGGTAATTCCAAGTCAAAAATAGGATTAGTTTGATAAATTTTGGTTTGTTCTTGGTTTGCTTGTTTTAGTTCGTAAACAATCTCATTCTGACCTACTGATGCTTTGGCTACGTTGCCATCTTCAACTTCTTCGATAAACATACTGTATGGTACTTGGGGAGTAGGCTCGCCAAATAACTGCGGGAAAAATAAATTAGTGAGTAAAAATAATCCCGATACTATAAATAAAATATTGGAAATTAGGCGCGATCGCGATCCTGGTTGTTGGTTTTTAACACCCATTATTTGGTTCTTTTTAAGATAGACGTCTATATTTCATCTTTTCACAGTAAAAAATTTCTGGATACTGCTAGAGATAGAGTTTAAATAGCGGTATTTAAAATTAAGAAGATTAATTTGGTTTTTTTCTTTAAAATTACCAATGCTGTTTTGTGTTTTGTCTGGCGTTTCCTTAAAATATATCTAAGATTGCTATTTCACTCACTTTTGCGCTCGGATTCTCAAGTATCATATTTACCCGATCACTTAGAATGAAATAGCCCTGACTCTAGAGCAGGAGTAATCTGGATCGATCTTTACATTTTTAAAGATAAATATCGATTGTATAAGTCAGTTATTTGATTCTTCAAAGAGATAACGTCTATAGGCTTTGTAATTACTTCTACATCTGAATCAACTTGTGATTGAACCATTTCCTTCATCCCAATCATAGCCGTCAGAAAAACAGCAGGAATAGAGCAAGTAGCCTGCTCGGATTTAAGCATTTTATAAACAGCTATTCCATCTAAGTTGAGCATTTTTACATCTAGCAAAATTAAATCTGGCTGTTCTAACAGTTCCAGAAATAACTTGACTAAAGCAATAAAATCATCATTATCGTCAATCAGCAACAGGCTACTAGAAGTCATTTGCAATTTGATTTATTTGTTAGAGGTTGTTTTTGTTTCTTTAGAAAAATTTATCTATCTAAGGAAAGTCTGCTTATGCTCTCATGTTGTTTGTGCCTACGTCTGTCCGTTAGCGAGTATTGCGTTAAGCTAAGGTTTCTAGTTGGGATAGAAAAGATTAGAGTTACTATTGGCTATCAGTAGGATTTGTATAGAATCCATTTGAGATCTTTTGGGCGATCGCGTAGAATCAAGGCAAAGTAGAGAAATTTAAGTAAGCTGGGGCAAGAAATGGGATATTCAAGCGATTTGACAGATAAAGAGTGGAAAATTATTGAGCCGTTGTTA
>JBBSPC010000026.1:0-40762 GCA_038259125.1 Chroococcales cyanobacterium
GCCCCTACGAGTTACCTAATATTCAATCAGACATAGCCATCATTGGTATTGGCTGTCGTTTTCCTGGGGCAAATAATCCCGCTCAATTCTGGCAAATGTTGCGAGATGGCAAAGACGCAATCACCAAAAGCGATCGCTGGTCAGGTTCAAGCTGGGGTGGCTTTATTGAAGATGTAGATCGCTTCGATCCACAGTTTTTTGGCATTACTCCCCGTGAGGCACAGAGTATCGATCCACAACAAAGGCTTTTACTGGAGGTTAGTTGGTCAGCTTTAGAAGATGCAGCAGTAGGGAATAAGAATCTAGCAGGTAGCAATACGGGCGTATTTATCGGCATTAGCAGCAGTGATTATTCTCAGTTACGTTTTCATTACGGCTTAGATGTTGATGCCTATGTAGGCACAGGAAATGCCCATAGCATTGCTGCCAACCGTCTTTCCTATCTCTTTGACCTAAAAGGCCCTTCGATGGCGGTAGATACGGCTTGTTCTTCGTCTCTAGTAGCGATACATCTTGCAAGTCAAAGTTTAAAAACAGGGGAATGCGACCAAGCGATCGCAGGTGGGGTCAATTTAATGCTCTCCCCTGAACTGACTCAAACCTTTACTCAAGCTGGCATGATGGCAGAAGATGGACGCTGTAAAACTTTTGATGCGGCTGCGGATGGCTATGTACGAGGTGAAGGCTGTGGCGTAGTTATTCTGAAGCGTTTGGCAGATGCTCAACGAGATGGCGATCGCATTTTAGGAGTTATTAAGGGGTCAGCTATTAATCAAGATGGACGTAGCAACGGTTTGACCGCCCCTAACGGACTATCTCAACAGGCAGTAATTCGTCAGGCTTTGGCTAATGCTAATGTTTCCCCTGCCGAGATTAGCTACATAGAATCTCACGGCACGGGAACATCTTTGGGCGATCCGATTGAGGTTAATTCTCTCAAAGCTGTCTTAGGTCTAGAAAGAGATCGATCTTGTTATCTTGGTTCACTCAAAACCAATATTGGACATTTAGAATCAGCAGCAGGAATTGCTAGCTTGATCAAAACAGTACTTTGTCTGCAACATCAGGCTATTCCCCCCAATTTACACTTTAAGCAGTTAAATCCTTTAATAGATTTAGCTGATACAGGCATTACTATTCCTCAGCAGCTACAGCCGTGGTCAACTTCGGGCGACACAAAATATGCTGGAGTTAGCTCTTTTGGTTTTGGTGGCACAAATGTCCATGTGATATTAGGAGACGGGGAGACGGGGAGAGCGGGTGGAAATGCTTCTTTAACAGAAGCTTATTCCACACCCGCTAGGGGAGACGGGGAGAATAAATTACCCGAACGTCCTTTGCATCTATTAACTCTCTCGGCAAAAAGTAAACCTGCGTTAAGAGACTTAGTATTTAGTTATAAAGATTATCTCCAGGAAAACCCTGACATAACTCTAGAAGATATTTGCCACACTGCTAATATTGGACGTACTCATTTCAATCATCGTTTGGCGCTCGCCGTTAAGTCCAAAACTCAGCTTCAGCATAAATTAGTCAACTTTAGCATAGGACAACTTAAAGGAATTGCTTACGGTGAAGCTAGCAACAGCAATCAAAATCAGGTAGCTTTTTTATTTACAGGACAAGGTTCGCAATATGTAAACATGGGTTATCAGCTATATCAAACCCAATCAGTATTCAAAAAAGCCCTCGATCGATGTGCAGAAATCCTTCAACCCTACTTAGAAAAACCTTTACTCGAAGTACTCTATTCTGAACACTCCTCATCCCTTAAAGAATCCCTTTTACATGAAACCGTCTATACTCAGCCAGCTATTTTTGCCGTAGAATATGCCTTGGCGCAGATGTGGATGGACTGGGGAATTAAACCATCAGCTTTGATCGGACATAGCGTTGGCGAATATGTGGCTGCTACCATTGCAGGGGTATTTAGTTTGGCTGATGGACTCAAGCTATTGGCTACAAGAGGTAAATTAATGCAGACCTTATCCCACAAAGGGGAAATGTATGCAGTTTTTGCCAATGAGACTACGGTTAAATCGGTAATTGAAACCTTTAGAGAGCAAGTGGCGATCGCAGCTATTAATAGTAATCAAAGCGTCGTTATTTCTGGTGAGGAAACTGCAGTAAATTTAATAATTAGTAAATTTGATCCGCAAGGGATCAAGAGTAAGCAATTAACAGTTTCTCATGCTTTTCATTCGCCCTTAATGAAACCTATTTTAGAAGATTTTGCTAAGGTTGCTAAGTCGATTGAATACAATCTGCCTCAGATTCAATTGATTTCTAATATTACAGGCAAAATAGCGACAGCAGAAATTTCCAGGGCGCAATACTGGATAGATCATATAATTGCTCCCGTGCGGTTTGCTGAGGGAATGCAAACTTTGCAGCAAGAATGTAATATCTTTCTAGAAATTGGCTCAAAACCTATCTTATTAGGAATGGGACGTTCTGCTTTGTCAGCCAATAATAAAACTGAAACTTTTTGGTTGCCTAGTCTGCGTCCTCGCAAAGAAGATTGGCAGCAAATATTACAAAGTTTAGGTTCTTTATATGCCAGAGGCATAGAGATAGACTGGCATAGTTTTGAGCGGGGTTACGATAGACAAAAAGTTAGCTTGCCTACTTATCCTTTTCAAAGAGAAAGTTATTGGTTAACCAGAAAAACAAATGCTAATAGTAAAGTCGAGGTGTTTTTACCATCTAGAGATAAGTCTAAGTTTAAGCAGCCTGATTTTTATCAGATAAATTGGCAAGCTGATGAAGGTAGTTTAAATAAGAAAGTTGTTGCTCAAGAAAACAATCAATCTTGGTTAATTTTTGCAGATACAAATGGTTTAGGTGAAGCAATAGCAGCTAAATTAGAACAAAATAGTATTTTAATTAGCGATCGCCATCTTGATTCCGATCATCTTACTCAGCTATTTACACAGCATCAAGAACTAGCGGGAATTATTTATTTGACAGGCTTAGATGATTTTGAGTCACCAACCATTGCCGAAATCAATAATTATCAGCAGCAGCACTGTACTAATATTTTAAATCTACTTCAGACCTTAGCTCGAAACTCGATTAATATACCTATTTGGTTAGCTACTAGAGGAAATCAAGACATTGAAAATAGTATAAATAATAATGTTGTGGCTTCTAGCTGTCTCTGGGGATTAGCTAATGCGATCGCTATAGAATATCCTGAATGTTGGGGTGGAATTGTTGACTTGGCTATCGAACCTGAAGCTGATGAAGTTGATAGTCTGCTTGCGGTTATTACTAATAAGAACAAAGAAGATCGTTTAGCTTTACGGCAAGAAAATATTTATGTACCTCGTCTAAGTAAAACAGCAAATATTAAACTGACACAAACTTTAGAAATTAAAGATGACGCTGCTTATTTAATTACAGGCGGTTTGGGTTCATTAGGATTACAGGTTGCTCAGTGGCTAGTAGAAAAAGGAGCGAAAAATCTATTACTAATCGGTAGAAGCAAACCATCAGAATCTGCTCAACAAAAAATAAATCAATTAGAACAGCAAGGCGTTAAAGTCAATGTTGTCCAGGTTGATATCACCGACTATGACGCACTAAAAAACATTTTTTCCCAGTATCCAATCAAAGGTGTAATTCATGCTGCGGGAATATTAGATGATGGCTTGTTACAAGGACAAACTTGGACAAGATTTGAGCGAGTAATTGCGCCTAAAGTTACTGGTGCTTGGAATTTGCATCTCTGCACAAAAGATATTGAGCTGGATTTCTTTGTTTTATTCTCTTCTGTAGCTTCCTTGATTGGCTCACCAGGACAGAGTAATTACAGTGTGGCAAACGCTGGCTTGGATGCGATCGCTCGTTATCGCCAAAGTCAGAATCTACCAGCTTTGAGCATCAATTGGGGTGCTTGGGGAGAAAGTGGCATGGCGGTCACGCAGGGAGTTAATATCAAAGGTATAGATTTAATTAATCCCCAGGCGGGATTGACAGCTTTAGAACAGTTATTAACTAGTGAATTAACTCAGGTAGGGGTTATTAGTGCAGATTGGCAACAGTTGAGTCAAAAGTTTGCTTATTTAAATGAGGCAAATTATTTTTCCACCTTAGTTAGTCAGTCCAAGGATAATAATCAGCCAGCAGAAAACCTGATTTTCCCAGAATTGTTGGCAACTAAAGCCGACCAACGCCCAGAATATTTAACCCAATATTTGCAAAAAGCGATCGCCGAAATACTTCAGATCGAGGCAGATAACCTATCTGTTAACTCAAGTCTGCTAGATATTGGCATGGATTCATTGATGGTGATGGAAGCTATCAACCAATTAAAAACAGATTTACAGCTAATTCTCTATCCTAGAGAATTTTATGAACGTCCCCAAATTGTCGATTTAGCTGAATATTTAGCCAGGGAATTTACTAAAACCCATGAACAAGCAGTTCCAACTAGCAAAGTTCGTTCTCAAGCAAAATTAAATCTTTTAAAAGATAAATTGCCCCCCGCTGCCTTTATCCTCTCCAGTCCTCGTTCTGGTTCAACTTTGCTAAGAGTAATGTTAGCAGGACATTCTGGGTTATTTTCGCCTCCAGAATTACACTTGCTGCCCTTTGATAATATGGCAGAGAGAGAAGCAGAATTGGGAGTTTCTCAACTAGGAGAAGGACTAAAACGCGCCTTTATGGCACTTAAAGGTATTGGTGCAGCCGAAAGCCAAGCATTAGTCGCAGAACTAACCCAAGAAAATCTTTCTGTAGCAGAGGCTTATCAAATGCTTCAGCAGCTAGCAGGCGATCGCCTTTTGATCGATAAATCTCCTACCTACGCCAGTAACCGAGAGACTTTAACCAAAGCAGAAACTATCTTTAACAATACCAAGTATATCCACTTAGTCCGTCATCCCTACGCAGTTATAGAATCTTTTGCACGGATGCGGATGGATAAGCTGGTGGGATCGGTCGATAGCGATCCCTACAAGCTTGCAGAATTAATCTGGCGCGATAGTAATCAAAACATTCTCGACTTTGCCCAAGATATTGACCCCCAACGATACCATTTAGTGTATTACGAAGACTTGGTAAGCAAGCCTCAAGCAGTGATGACCCAAATTTGCAATTTTTTAGAAGTTCCTTATCATGAGGCTGTATTAACTCCTTACCAAGGCGATCGCTTAACCGATGGTGTTAACGATACCGCAATGTCTTTAGGCGATCCTAATTTCCTGAATCATCAAAAGATTGATGCCAACCTGGCTGAAACTTGGCGAGAAATTAAACTACCTTCTTTATTGGGTACATATACTCAGCAACTTGCCAGTCAGCTAAGGTATGAACTACCTCAAGAAGCTAATGCTGACGTAGTAGATTTATTGATGGAGGAAACTCTGATCACTATTAGAGGTCTGAAAATCTGTCTCTGCACCTGGGGACCAGAAGAAGGACCTTTAGTTCTTTGCTTACACGGTATCTTAGAACAAGGTGCAGCTTGGTCAGAAGTAGCAATTCGCTTGGCGCAAAAAGGCTATCGAGTAATTGCCCCAGACTTACGGGGACATGGCAGAAGCGATCGCCTTGGCAAGGGCGGATCCTATAACCTTATTGACTTTTTAGGAGATATTGACGCTATTGTCGAGTATTTAGCAGGTAAAGCCTTTATTTTAGTGGGACATTCTCTAGGTTCAGTCTTGGGGGCTATCTTTGCCACTATTCGACCCCAAAGGATCAAAAATATTGTGTTAGTTGAAACAATTTTACCTACAGCCAACGAAGATGATGACCCTACAGCTAGTTTAACCAATCAGCTAGACTCTATGGCTGCACCTCCAGAACATCCTGTATTTCCCAATGTAGAGGCAGCAGCCGAACGTTTGAGAAAAGCCACTCCAGCTATTACTCATTCTTTAGCAATGATCTTAGCCGAAAGAATTACCGAACCCTGTGAAGGCGGAGTGAGATGGCGATGGGAACCCTTGTTGCGCACTAGGGCTGGTATTAGCTTAAATGGTATCGGGCGCTCGCGCTATCTAAAACTATTGAAAAAAATCAAAGTGCCTATTACGCTGGTTTACGGTGACAAAAGTAGCTTTAACCGCATAGAAGACTTAAACCAACAGCACGAAGCTATGCCCAATGCTACTAAAGTTGTAGTTTCTGGTGGTCACAATCTTCCTCTAGAAGCCCCCTCAGCTTTAGCAAAGATTATTAGCAGTGCCGTAGCTTTAACAAATAAACTAATTCCTTAAAGCTTTTATGCATAATTTTGATTGGGGATAATATTAAGCACAAGAAAAAGCGGTAGTCCTAAAGATGTAAGGATGCGTCTTCTGTGGACGAGATCCTGCTGCCTAAGTAGCTTTTGACAACGAAATACTAGCAACTATTCTAACTCTGATAGCGATCGCGGACTATGATTAGCAACGACTTCATTAGTCAGAGGTCATAAAAGCTCGGCGGGTTGGAGTTCAGGAGAAGAAAGGCTTTAGCCGTATCTAGCTGGCAAAAAGTAGAAATCGAGTCCTTCAGGTAATTCTAGTTGGTGAGTTGTACACAAGCAAATCTCAACCTCTTCTTTAAACGAAGTAATATAAATAGTTGATTTTTGTTCAATTGATTGTGTGCATCTAAATGTCGCTCGATTATAGTTGGATAACTAACAGGCATAAATAGTGATCTGAGAATCAATGCAATTATTCAAACATTTCACAGCAAACGATATTGAGCTTGAACCTTTTCCTTTTAGAAGAGAGCTATCAATGGAATCGTACTTAATAGAAAATGAAAGTGTTTTAAGTTTAGATAATGATATATTTTCTGAAGTAGAAATAATCGAGGTGGAGTTAACAATTAAAGAAGGAAGGAGTAGCCAAAATACAGACGGAAGAATTGATATTCTTGCTACCTATGCACAAGAATATATTGCTATAAAGGACATGAGCTAGGAAAATCAAGATTAGTCTTAGAGGTGATTAAATATTACGTAGATGATCATCCAGAAATAACTTATAGTGAATTAGATTCCAAACTATCTCGAAATCTTCAAGGTAATTTAGGAACATTTACGACAATCGAAAGGGCTAACGAAATTTATAATAAAAAAGGACACAAAAGGCATTTCATTAAGCCTGAAGAATTAAT
Source organism: Chroococcales cyanobacterium (assembly GCA_038259125.1). Taxonomy (GTDB): domain Bacteria; phylum Cyanobacteriota; class Cyanobacteriia; order Cyanobacteriales; family Xenococcaceae; genus Waterburya. The sequence goes on from JBBSPC010000026.1 coordinate 7,120, forward strand.
AAAGCTAGCCGATTGTGTGATTGCTGTTAGCAATCAGTGGGGTATTGGAAATATTGGAGGATTTATTGAGCAAGCAAAATTACTTGGTTATGAAATAGAATCGGTGAACTGAACGTTGATTTGCTAAAGTGACATATTTATTACGTTCTAAGTTAGAAAGAATATGAAGAAGAAATTAATTGAGTTATCAAAAATAAACAAGCCATGAAATTCCCAGTAACCCTCCCTTTATGAAGATGAAGAAGGTTGGTATGTTGTGGAATGTCCCACAATTCCAGGGTGTATAAGTCAAGGAGAAACACAAGAAGAAGCTTTGCTGAATATTGGAGAGGCAATACAGCTATGTCTAGAGGTACGTAAAGAAAAAGGATTGCCTTTGACAGCATGAACAATAAAATTAAAATACCTGACATAAAGACCAGAGAAAAATTAGTATTACACCTTAAAGAAGCTTGTTTGATGTTGGATGCTTTAAATATGACTCTAGATGAAGAGATCGCTTTCAATCAAAAACAAAATGTTATCAATCACCCCCCAATCTAAAAACGGCTCTCAAATAACCGATTATATTACCGATGACTATATCAGTGCCTTCTCGCTCTCGCGCCCAAGAATCTAGAGCAGCGATTGAGCGAATTTATGTAATTATGCGCCATTTGTTTGTGCGTGGACACTATAAGCCTGGTGGCGTTTCGGGTTCGGCTTTGAGTGAGGCTTTGCTAACTTTGCAGCCCGAAATTTATGGTTCAATGGCTGATACAGAAAAAGTAGAGCTAGACGGACTGGCTTATGTAACTGCTCGTTTACCAAAAGGGATTGAAAGATGTCGTTTTATCAAACTAATTGCAGCCGAAGGCTATAACAATTCCAGTTTTGAAAAAATTGTTCCTGCTAAACGTCGTCGCAATTGCTATCGAGTCGATGAAGAAACAATGTTGATTGAGGTGACTAGAGGGCGTAGTGAGATTTATGATATTCTCACCCATCTTACTTTTATTTATATCGAAGCCGATAAAATTAGGGCGCACGCCTCAAATGATGATCATCCTACTCAAGAGTGGCTCAAGTTAGAAAAAATAGTTTTAGAGCAAACATCAACAGGTTCTTCTATTGAGGAGGCTGAAATTAGAGAACAGGCTATTTCTTACACCAGCACTTTATTAGGTCGCACTTTTGAAGAAACGCTAGCAGCAGAGCGTCGGTTTTGTCAAGGTGAACCTTATAATAATAGTTTATTTCAGATAGTTTACTGGTTGGGAAGAGTCGCAATTGAAGAAATGCAGCATAAGTGCGATCGCCAAGTTACCTTTAGTTCAGCATTACGAGAACGTATCGGTAATCATATTCACGGCGAAAAATGGGCAACGGAGGTAAAGAAGTTTCTCTGGTCACATAATTTATGGCAGCGTCCTTTACATATTATTAGCGCTAATTTGCACAGTATTCTTAATTGTCTTTATGCCTTTCCCGCCTTAAAATACAGCCTAGAAAAGGAAGAAACCATCGAAAAAATTGCCCGTGAGCTTAGTCTGCCCGAAAATGGCGCTCTCAACCAAGAGGTACTGGAATTTGCGCTACAGAAGGGAATGTATTTTCTCGAAGATCGAGCGGGGACAAATATTCATGTGCAAATTTTTGATATTTCTTTATTCCCTCTAGATATGCTTTCCCCTGAGTTAAAAGTAAATCGAGCCTTGGTAGAAGCAGAACAACCAGTAATTTTAGTGATGGATTATGCATTTGGCGAACAAGCCTTTGAGCTTTTTGATGAGTTGCTTAAGCCTTATAAAACTGAAGGAATATCTAAAAAACTCAATCTTCACTCAATTTCCGTGATGGGTAAAGCAGGAACTCTAGTAGGCAACAGGGGAGATTTAATGCTGCCAACATCTCATATTTTTGAAGGTACAGCCGACAATTATCCTTTTGATAATGACATGAGCCAGTCAGACTTTGAAACAGTAGAAATCCCTGTTTACGAAGGAGCTTTGTTGACCGTTTTAGGGACATCTCTCCAAAATGCTGATGTCTTAGAATATTTTAGAAGTTCTTCTTGGAATGTTGTCGGCTTGGAGATGGAAGGAGCGCATTTACAAAAGGCAATTCAAGCAGCAGCAAAGATTCGTAAGAGCATTAATCAAAATGTCATCTTGCGCTATGTTTACTATGCTTCGGATAATCCGTTGATGACTAGCAGTACATTAGCATCTGGCAGCCTGGGGCAAAGCGGAGTCAAACCTACTTATGCGATCGCTTTAAACTTTCTGCAAAAGATTTTGGGTCAAACAAAGTCATGCCCATAGCAATGAAGAATATTGCTTTCTTGAGAACAATTAACTCGAAGCAAATAATCTAAGTTGGTCAGAAAAATAATTATTTCATGTCGTAACCAAATAAATTAGCATCCACTTCTTGTAAATCAATATCGCCTAAACCGTATTCTTGCCAGCGTCTAGTTACCATCGCCTCCGTATCGGCATCAGATTCTAAAGGTTCACCCCATTCATGGTCAGTTTCAGGGGCAATTTTGGTAGTGGCATCTATACCCATGCGTCCGCCCAAACCTATTTTTTCGCTGGCAAAATCTAGGGTATCAAAAGGAGTGTCAGGCAAAATAAAGACATCACGGCAAGGATCGACTTTAGAACTAATTGCCCAAACTACCTGACGCGGATCGCGAATATTAATATCTTTGTCTACCACAATCACAAACTTAGTATAGGTAAATTGAGGTAACGCACTCCAAAAAGCTAAGGCTGCCCTGCGAGCTTGTCCAGGATAAGCTTTATCAATGGAGATAATCGCTGCTTTGTAGCTTAAAGCCTCCATGGGTAGGAAGAAATCAACTATTTCTGAGACTTGCTGGCGCAAAATAGGGGTATAAATCCGATTAAGCGCGATCGCCATCATCGCTTCTTCTTTGGGAGGACGACCACTAAATGTGGTGAGATAGATCGGATCTTTACGGTGAGTCATACAGTGAAAGCGCACCAAGGGCGAATCTTCCACACCGCCGTAATAGCCCATGTGATCGCCAAAAGGCCCGTCAGGCAAAATTTCTCCTGGGGTAATCGTGCCTTCTAAGACAAATTCGGAATCTGCTGGCACTTCTAGATCGACGGTTTTACATTTAGCTAGTTTAACGCCACTACCGCCATACAGCCCTGCAAACAACCACTCAGATAAATCGACGGGAATGGGTGTGGCTGCTGCCATGATAATCATTGGATCGACCCCTAGAGCGATCGCAATTTCTAATTTTTTACCCGCTTCGGCTGCTTTGCGCAAATGTCTTGCCCCACCTCGCACCGATAGCCAATGAACCGTCATGGTAGTTTTAGACTGTAGCTGGAGTCGATACACTCCCACATTAGGCGTACCAGTTTCTATATCTTTGGTAATTACCAAACCCAAGGTAATAATTTTGCCTGCATCTCCACTGTAGGGACGGATCATCGGCACTTTATTTAAGTCTACTTCTTCTCCTTCTAGAACTACCTGATGGCAAGGAGGAAAGAAATCTCGTCCTGGTTTAGCTTTTAAAACATCGAACAACACCTTGCCAAAATCCACGGCTTGTTTAATTTTCTTAGGTGGCTTGGGTTGCTGTAGCATAGCTAGTTTTGACCCCAAAGTTTCTAATTCTTCTGGGGCTTCCATATTCATTGACCAGCAGATTCGCTCTACTGTACCCATAAGATTTACGGCTACGGGAAAGGGAGAGCCTTTCACATTCTCGAAAAGCAATCCAGGTCCACCAGCCTGTAACATGCGATTAGAAATCTCGGCAATTTCTAAATCTGGATCGACCAACGCTGAAATACGTCTAAGCTGTCCTTTCGATTCTAAAATTTTAATGAATCCCCGTAAGTCTCTAGCCATGTTAAGAAATATAAAGTATTTACTACTAGTCTAGAAGAGTTAGGGATTAATCTCCAATCTCTTTAGACTAGAGATTGGAAGCGATTTCCTTATTCATTGCATCAATGATATTGTGTAGAGCTTCAATAAAAGTTCGTTCAGATTTAGAATTCAAAGCGTTGAGTAAATAAATTCTGCCACCTTGAGGCTGGCAGAGAAACTGAAGCACTTGTTTTTCATTGCTTTGCTTAGGCATAAGAATAGTTAACTTTAGTAAATGTTATTGATCGATAATTAGATAGTCTCAAATTATCTACTTTTGATGAGTCATATTGCCTTCACCATTTGGCTGAAATGAATCCCTAGTTAAAACTACATTTTATTACTTATGGTAGATGTTTAAACGAGCATTTTGCAATTTTGACGAAAAAAGATTAAAGATTTATTTAGGAAACGCGATTAGAAGCATCTTTCCAAACAGGCTGCAACTGTAATAAAACTCGCCGAAAATGCAGACATTCTCTAAGGCTATGAATAATACTGCCAGAGAATATCTGTCTAATCTACTATAAATAAATATGTATATTTAAGTTATAAAGAAGTACTGTAATTTATTTCTAAATAATGATTAAGATATTAAATTGATTGAGGCGACAATTCTCTTTAATGCGATCGCTCCAATCATGGATACATTTTTGCCTTATTAATATTGTCTTACTAATCTAAGAAACGCTATAGTGCAATAAAATCTAGTCTTTATATTCATTTTTGGCGAAAAACACCCTATAGCTACTTGATTATGGATACAATTCAGGCAAATATTCAATCGCCGCCAGACTCCGATCCAAATAAAGACAAGCCTGTCCATCAACACGAAGTTTACACTCAAATATCTGAAAGCATTCGTCTTAACAGCACGGAAGTTTCACTGGTTATTCTGTCTACGGTGATCGCAGCGATCGGTTTAATGGAGGGAAATCAAGTAGTAATTATCGGGGCTATGGTCATCGCACCTTTACTCAAGCCCAATATGGCATTAGCTATAGCTACTACTTTTGGTGATTTATCCTTAGCAGTTAGAACTATACGAGTAGGTTTGGCAGAAATTTCTATATCTTTGCTACTGTCAATTTTATTAGGCATATTTGTACCAGTGGATCTGGAGATAAAGGAAATTGCCATCAGAACTAGTGTAAATCTTTCTGATGTTGTTTTAGCTTTTGCTTCGGGAGTAGCTGGAGCAATTTCTTTGACAGCTGGTGAGCAAAAAGCAGTAGTAGGAGTGATGGTTTCAGTAGCACTCTTGCCTCCTCTAGTAGTTTTGGGAATGCTAATTGGTTCTCAGCTATGGGGATCTGCTATTGAAACATTTGTTTTAGTGTCTACTAACATCGTTTGTCTAAATTTAGCTGCGATCGCAACTTTTTGGGTACGGGATGTTCGTCCCCAGCAATGGTGGCAAAAATTTCAGGCTAATAAAATAACTGGAATTGCCACTACTTTTTGGGTAATTATTCTGGCTTTATTAATTAGCGTTATTTTTATGTTTCAGTTTAATCAAGCAAATGCAAGTACTTTCGTATTATTCATATTGTTTGGGTGATTTAATCGCAGTAATATTACTGTTTCCGATTCACGACTGACACAGATATGATTTACTTTTAAAGGGTAAATTTTATGCGCATCCTAATTGTAAATCCGCCCCATTTATCAATAGGTAGCCGTATTCCCCGCGAACAATTACCACCATTAGGACTTTTATGCGTTGGTGGATCTTTGCTAGATACTGGACATAATGTTACTTTACTTGATGCCGAAATTGGTCCACTAACTCATGATGAAATTGTTCAGCGAGTTGTTGCTTATTATCCTGAAGTACTTTTGATTGGTCATTCTGGTTCGACCTCAGCCCACCCAACAGTAGTTAAATTGACTCGTCGCTTTCGTGAAGAGTTACCAGACTTAAAAATAATCTACGGTGGAGTATTTCCCACTTATCATTTCCGCGACGTACTTATTCATGAGTCTCAAATTGACACCATTGTCCGTGGAGAAGGAGAAGCTACCGTACCTAGACTTATTGCTGCTATTGAAAATAATGAAGATCTTGCCAGTGTAAACGGTATTGCTTTCCACCGTAACGGTGAAATCATTGAAACACCACCTGCACAGATGATTGAAGATCTTGATGCCTATCGTGTTGGCTGGGAATTAATCGACCCTAAACGCTACAGCTACTATGGCGGGAAACAAGCTGTTGTCATGCAGTTTTCTCGTGGATGTCCTCATCTATGCAATTACTGCGGTCAGCGTGGTTTCTGGGCGCGTTGGCGACATCGTGACCCGAAGAAGTTTGCTCAAGAAATTGCCTGGCTGCATCGTACTCACGGGGTCGAATTAATCAACTTAGCTGACGAAAATCCGACAGTAAATAAAGCTGTCTGGCGTGAATTGTGTGAAGCAATTATTGCCGAAAACATTAATGTAACTATTATTGGCTCGACTCGTGCTGATGATATTGTTCGTGATGCGGATATTTTGCACTTATACCGCAAAGCTGGTGTTGAAAGATTTTTAATGGGAATGGAAAACACCGATGAAGCCACTCTCAAGAAAATTAAGAAAGGAGGTGCAACCCAAAAAGATCGTGAAGCTATTCGCTTATTACGGCAACACGGCATTCTTTCTTTGGCTACCTGGGTTACAGATTTTGAAGAAATAACCGATCGCGATTTTATCCGTTCTCTAAAACAATTGCTTTGGTACGATCCAGACCAGATTATGACCTTATACGTTACCCCCCATCGCTGGACTAGCTATTATCGTCTTGCAAGCGATCGCCAAGTAATTCAACTCGACCAACGGCTATGGGACTACAAACATCAAGTACTCAAGACAGTGAATATGCCACCTTGGCGTATTTTCCTCTGGGTCAAATTTATCGAACTTGTTTTGCAAGCTAGACCAAAAGCATTGTGGCGATCCTATCTTCAGCCTGATAAAGCAGCCCGACATGGCATGAATTGGTTTACCCGTATGGGAAGAAGGGTTTTATTACATGAATGGTGGAATTTCTGCTTTCGCGATCGCCGAGTAAAAGACGGTCCAACTCTAGAGCAATTTTGGGGTGCGCCTCAAGATCATCAAGAGATTCCTCTACAGATTAGGTCTGAGGATAAACTCGTTGAGTCATCTAAGTAGAATTAAGTTGCAACGGTTGAAAAAACCTGTATGAAAATTACTTACAAAAATGTCTAATGTCAATTAGCTTAGTTCAGATTTATTAGTTTTTGGCTCTTAGCTGTCAACTAAAAAAGTTGAAATGAACGGGGAAGATAACACACATCAAGCGTTACAAAACTAAATAATTAAAAATGTACAAGGCGCGACCACAACTTCAGATAATCCAAATATAGCAATTATTATCTAAGGAAAGAGTGTATGTAGGGTGTATTTTAGTCCAATAATACTTGTTACTAAAACACACCCTACATACACTACTTAATCCTCATGTAGTTCTACTGAACGACCATTCAACGGTTGAATAGGTCTAGCATTGTAGGAATAAATGCTTTCAAAAGTTTCGATTTGTTCTGGCGAAACTTCAATGGGTTCTGACAATATATTCCAGCTTACCTGTTCACTACAGGGTGGAGTTGTTAACGAACCAGAATAACTGACAAAGGCTTTATCTTTTGGCAGCAGTTGGGCAGCATCAAGGGTGATTTTGTTGCCTTTTTCTGCCTGCTCATTGGCAGGTATGGCATTCCAAACGCTGGCAATTACAGGATTTTTTTGTCCTGCATTCATCATTACACCAACTACAGCTAGTTTTCCTGCTTTATTTTTATGGACAAAGTGCAGTTCCATAGCAGCAGCGTCGCCTTCAATTTCGTGTTCACTAGGAGTATGGAAATGAAACTGTACTAAGTCGTAAACTTGTCCGTTGATTTTAACAGTACTACCAGGTTCGTAATTGGCTTGAATAGTATGACCAGTGTTGACTACTTCTACAGTACTGGGTTGATAGTCAAATTCAATTACAGCAGCTTTTCCTTTTTGAGTCTTGGTTATATTAACAGGCGACTGATTAGTACCTGATTCACAAGACTTGTATTCAGATGATAGTTCACCCCAGTGGGTTGGGTTATTAGATCCTCCGTATTCCCAATCTGGTTTACTTTCGTCTGCTAATAATAAACCAGGATTGACAATAATCATTGATGTAGCAGTTAGAAATATCGCACCTGCAAAAAGTTGACGTTGCCACAATTTACTCTTTTTCATCAGCTTACTTAATAAATTTGAATTGGTATTGACAATAATCTTCAATTCAAAAATATCATGGAAAGTAACATCAGAATTAGTTGGTATTTCCTTGCCTTTGAGATACAGCTATCTTAAAAACTTGTGTAACAATTATTTATAAGGCTAAATTATTAATAATATGCAGACGATCAAAAATTTCAATACAGCAAAACTATTACCTGGTGGTAGTGACTCTACTGTTTTTGATCCGCAAGAAGCATGGTATCCGATTTACTATGGTTCAGATTTGGATAAGCATAAACTCACTCGATTTACTTTACTAGAAAAAGATCTAGTAATTTGGTGGGATAAGTCGGCGCAGACATGGCAGGTATTTGAAGATAGATGTCCTCATCGTCTTGCACCGTTGAGTGAAGGAAGAGTAAATGAAGAGGGCTTACTAGAATGTCCCTATCATGGCTGGGCATTTTCAGGTGATGGCAACTGTGAAGTGATTCCGCAACAGCAGCTAGGAACCGAGGCACATACTTCTGCTAGAGCTTGCGTTAGATCTTATCCTACTGCGATCGCCCAAGGATTGTTGTTTGTTTATCCAGGTATCAAGCAAAATGCACTTCATACCCCCGTACCAATTATCGAACCTATGGAAGAAGCTAAAGATGATTGGGTTTGCTTAAATATTTTCCGCGATCTTCCCTATGATGCTCTAACTCTGCTAGAAAACGTAATTGATGCCAGTCATATTCCCTATACTCATCATAAAACCGTCGGTAATCGTTCTAATGTTGCGCCTTTGGAGTTAGAAGTTACTGAATCAGGCAAGCAGGGTTTCCAAGGTGTTTGGCAAGAAGGACCTCGTAAGGGTCAATTAGGCACGCAATATACAACTTTTACTGCACCCTGCTTAATATGGCACGATCTAACTTCAAAGCAGTTTGGACGCACTTTGACAGTAGTTTATGCAACACCAATCAGTAAGGGAAAATGCCGTTTGTTTGCTCGTTTTCCGTTCAAGTTTGCTTCTCCTTTTCCTCGCTTCTTGATTAAGCTTGTGCCTCAGTGGTATTCCCACATCAATCAAAATGGAGTTCTAGAAGACGATCAGATTTTTCTGCATCATCAGGAGCGTTATTTAGCAGCCTTGGGTGGTGGCGAGAAATATAGTCAGGCTTTTTATCTCCCTACCAAAGCGGACTTATACGTCTCCGAGTTGCGCCAGTGGGTTAATTTATATCATGGCGATCCTTTCCCAAATCAAGATTTACCGACCGCCTTATCAAAAGAACAATTGCTAGACCGTTATTATTCCCACACCAAAAACTGCGCTAGCTGTAGTCAGGCTTTGAAAAATATTAAAAGAATTAAGGTAGTTGCGATCGCACTTGTTATCTTTATTTGGGCAACTATTCCCCCGGTCTCTTTATTTGTTGAGATACCTTCGACTTGGAGCGTAATAAGTTTATCTGCAACCTTACTTATTTCCAGCCTAGCTTGGTGGCAACTCAATAAGTTGGAAAATAAATTCTATCATGGCGTAGAAATTTCACCACGTAATTTACCAGGAAACTGATAAATAATAATTGTTAATGGTTTAAAGGCTAATTCCTCGTAGACTGTCACGGGGGTTTTCGCTACGAATATCCCGAATTTTTTCATAATATTCTCTTTCTTGGTTGGTAATTCGTTTTGGAGTAGCAATAACAATACGTACTAGCTGATCTGTACGACTGCCTTGAGGAGAAGACCAACCCTTGCCTTTAAGTCGCAATACCTGACCTGAACGAATTCCCGCAGGAACTTTCATCCTGACTATGCCATCGGGGGTAGGAATGCTAATCGATGTACCCAAAACTGCTTCATCGGGGGCAATAGGTACTTCGCAAACTAGGTTATCACCCTCAAAGTCGAAGAAGGGATGGGAATTTAACTTAACGTTGAGATATAAATCTCCTCTTGCTTGACCATAAGTACTCTTTTGTCCTTTCCCCGCTAAACGTATACGAGTACCAGGTTTGACACCAGCAGGAATCCGAGCTTCTAAGGACTCTACGCCTAAGTTTAGACGTTTAATAGTACCTCTAAATGCTTCAGAGAAGGTTAGATTAATATTAGCTTCGCTATTGACTGGTGCAGATTGCTGACCAAAACCACTAAAGTCTTGATAAGTGCTATCAAAATTGCTACTAGAATACGACCCTGTAGTATTAGTTTTATTGGAAGTTTGATATGAATAGCTTTGATTATTATTACTCCCAGGAGTAGAAAAACGTCCCAAAAGCTCGTTAATAAACTCTTCAAAGTTACCGTACTGGCTAAAATCTGTGCCACCAAAGTCAACTTGAGTATTAGTAGTGTTGCTAGAATATTCTGTAGCCGCACTATGTTCCCAATATTGACCAAAGCGATCGTATTTGGCACGTTTATCAGCATCAGAAAGCACTTCATAAGCCTCGCTGACTTCCTTGAATTTAGCTTCGGCTACTTTGTTTCCTTGATTGCGATCGGGGTGATATTTTAAAGCTAGCTTACGAAACTTTTTTTTGATTTCATCTGCACTTGCTGTTTTTTGGATTCCCAAAATAGCATAGTAATCTTTAAATTCAGTGGAAGACATTAATGGCTATCTCCTGATAAAACTTTCTAGTATGAATATCCTAGGTAACATGAAAAATAGTAATTTTAGATAATCTTACTTTAAAAGTTTAACTCTATAATTACACATCAAAAAAAGGGTGTAGCTAATATAACTACACCCTCGGCAATATTTTAAAATTTTGCTAGTAGATTAATCAGGGCAATTATTGTTTTCAAAACTAACTTTTAAAAAGTTGATGACTGCATTTCAAGCTCTTAGATAACCGTGTTATCTGCGATCGTTGCATTTTTGAGAATGACAACAATACCGCTACGAATATAAAAGCCTTCATCTTCTTTTTGAGATTCATCGACCCGATCTTTGTTAATAATCTGCACATTACGACCAATACGCGCATTTTTATCAACAATTGCATGACGGACTGTTGTTCCCTCGCCAATTCCTACAGGAACTCCTCCGTTTTGCAAGCCAGAATTTCTTTCGGCAAAAGGCTCATAAAAATCAGCCCCCATAATCAAAGTATCTTCAATGGTGCAGTTGCCCTCAATTCTGGTTCTCACACCAATTACAGAATGGTTAACATGACAGTTTTTAAGAATACATCCTTCCCCAATCATAGATTCGCTAATTTGACAATCAAGGAGCTTGGTTGGTGGTAAATAGCGGGAACGGGTGTAGATAGGATATTTTTCATCATAAAAGCTGAAATCAGGATGAGGCTGCTTTGTAAGAGCCAAATTAGCTTCATAAAAAGATTCAATTGTTCCAATATCTTCCCAATATCCCTTAAACAAGTAAGCCTGAAGATTGTGATCCTTAGCCGACCCAGGAATAATCTCGTTACCAAAGTCAGTTTGGTCTGAGTTACTTTCTAATAGATCGATCAAAACATCTTTTCTAAAGACATAGATCCCCATAGAAGCAATGTAAGGACTTTGTTTGGCTTGTTCAGATGTCAGACCTAATACAGTAGTATCCACCTGCATCTTTTTAAGGTCTTCTCCCTTGGGTTTCTCGGCAAAATCGATAATCCTACCTTGGTCGTCGATTTTCATCAAACCAAAACTAGAAGCTCTTCGGTCATCAATTGGCACTACGGATAAGGTAATATCTGCCTTAGTTTGCCGATGATGCTGGATAAACTGGCTGTAGTCCATACGATAGAGATGATCGCCTGAAAGAATGATGATTTCGTCAACATCCCAAGCCTTAATCGAATCAATATATTGACGAACAGCATCAGCAGTACCCTGAAACCAACCTGAATTGTCTTTGGTTTGTTGTGCTGATAATACCTCTACAAAGCCTTCCCTAAACCCAGAAAAGTTATAACTGCGATTTAAATGTCGATTAAGAGAAGCTGAATTAAATTGAGTCAGAACATAAATTTTAAGAATCTCTGAATTTATACAGTTACTGACGGGAATGTCGATCAAACGATATTTACTGGCTAGAGGTACTGCTGGTTTTGCCCTTAACTTGGTCAGGGGATATAAACGAGTACCTGCACCGCCTCCAAGAATAATACCTAATACTCTTTTCACTTCTTATAACCTCTTGACTGCCTGTGCCTCTCCAAATAAAGTTTATCCGAATGGGGGACAGATTCGGCAAAATGAAGTGGAAAACGATGTGTTTTGCTAAAGTAATAAGTGAATGTAATATAAGCGATGCCGACAGTTAACTACGTGACCTTAAGGCTGGGGTTGCTAATCCCCGTGTCTTTGAAGCTACAATTGTCAACTTATATTTTAATTTTTTAAGATATTTATTTACATATCATGTCATCAGCAGAAACATCATTACCTCCCAAGCTAGAGAAGATAGTTGAACGCTTTAAGCGTCGCTCAAACCCCAAACAAAAGTATGAGCAATTGCTTTGGTATGCTAAAAAGCTGCCAGCAATGCCTGAGTCAGCTAAAACAGAAAACAACAAGGTCAAAGGGTGTGTATCACAGGTATATATCACTGCCAGCCTGGAAAATGGCAGGGTATGTTATCAGGGTGATTCTGATGCTCAACTAGTTAAAGGTTTGGTAGCTTTCTTAATTGAAGGTCTAAATGATTTACCTCCCGAAGAGATTATGCAGGTAGAACCTGATTTTATTGAAGATACAGGATTAAAGGTCAGTCTTACTCCTTCTCGCGCTAATGGTTTCTTTAACATTTTTCAAATGATGAAGAAAAAAGCTCTTGGTTTTAGTTTAGGCACCCTCGAACATTAAACAGTAGCCAAGCATATTCAAAATGACTAACTACTGATTTAACTTTCTCGTCTCCTCTTTAACTTGTCTTTCAGAAATTATGCGAGTACAGCACCAGTCTGTAGGCAAAGCGGATGGCCATCCTTTGCGAATGGCTTCTGGGCAGATAGTCATCACCGTTAACTGACAATCAATAAGTTGAAATCCTTCTTTCTTACACTGCTTTAAGCTATGTTTTAAAATTGTATCGTCTCTAAATTCAATAGTGTTATTACACTGAATGCAGACAACGTGATGGTGATGATGAGGATAAGGTTGATTCAGTTCATAATGTTTGTGTCCTTCTGCTAATTCTAATTCTCGCAGAATACCCATGCGCGCCATTAGTTTGACGCTGCGATAAATTGTAGATAAGCTAATAGACTCGCCTCGCTGCTCTAGAAGACCGTGTAACTCTTCTGCGCTCAAGTGATCACCTTTAGGAAGATTTTGAAACACATGGAGAATTTTTTCTCTTTGTGGAGTCATGCGCCAGCCTTTAGAGTTGAGTTCTGCTTTTAGGGAAGATGCCGTGTAGTGAGCCATACCAATCTTTTATCATTTATTTCTTGCTTATTGACAATGATAATGTCCTTACGCAACCTTTGCAATAAACTTTAGTTACAGCAATTTTTCTGAGAAAAGTTTGGAATCTATCTAGACAATAATTATTAGTACCTACCTCAGTCTTTGGCATTTCATCATCAACGCTAAAGACTTGATTGATTGTTCCATTCCTCAGCAGCATCTTTAACTGCTTGTTCTACAGTTTTGTCTTTGAGCATTGCTGCTTGAAGGTTTTCGTAAATTGTTTTTTGTAACAATTGAATATTTTTTCTCACGGGAATCAGCACTTCTGCATCTTTAAGTTGAGCTGCACTGACTTTTTTTGCTTGTTTTATTAAGGTAGCTTTCTCTTGCTGTTCAATATTATTTATATATTGATTAACCCCCTCAACTGTAGAAGGAAGGGTATTAGATGCCTGAGCAAAAGCTAACTGATTTTTGGTATTTGTTACAAACAAAGCATATTTAAGTGCCTGAGCAGATTTTTCGCTATCGCGGGGAATGACCAAATTCATAATTGCAACACTTTTTTTGCCAGTTTTGCCAGTAACTTGAGAGGTGGCTTGAGAAACTTCAGCAATGCTAGGGGCATTATTGGTAATGCTTTCAATAAATTCTGCACCAGAAGATAGTAAGGCTATTTCTCCTGCTTGATATAGCTCAATTCCGTAACGATGTCCTTGAGTTAGTACTTCTGGAGGTAATAATTTTTGTTGATACAAATCTACCCAGTATTGAAAAGCAGCTTTTCCTGCGGGTGTATCAAAGGCTGCTTTGCCTGATTCATCAACCAAATCTACACCCATCTTGACTAAAGACTCTAATACGTCCCCTGAATCATTGGGTACAAAACTTATAAAAAAAGCATATTTGCCCGTTTTTTCTTTAATAGTTTTGGCGGCTGCAAATAACTCTTGATAGGTTTGAGGCGGATTGGCGATATCTGCTGTTGTTAAAAGTTGTTGATTGTAGATGGTAATTGTAGTTGTCAGATACCAAGGAATTCCAAAAACCTGGTCTTTACACTTATCTTGCTGACAAACTTCAATTGTGCTTGCTTGCCAAATTTTTGGTAAATAGGCTGCTTCAGCTTCAGGGGGAACTACTTTATTCAAGTCTAACCAAGCATTGCGAGTTGCTAATTGTGAAGCAAATTTAGGATTTAAATTGACTAAATCTGGTGCTGTTTTAGCAGAAATAGATGTCAAAATCTTATTTTCCATAGCCGACCAAGGAATATCTATCCAGTCTATCTTCACTGGTTTGTTTTGAGCTTCAAAAATGGTGTTTAAATCTTCAAAGTATTGAGTAAAGTTGGGTTTAAGCTGCATTGTCCAAAATTCAAGCTGCCCAGGATCTTTATTGGCATTAGGATTACAGCCCCATAACCAGCTTAACATCACTCCTGTTAACAACCATAAGCAAAATCTGGAAATAAAAGTAGCTTTTTTCATTGTTTAGTCAGAAATAAGGCATCAAAATAAACAATATTACTTATAAGTAAAAATGGCAATGTTATGTACGTATTTTTAACTATCAGCCTATATGTACATTCTGTTTTTTTCGGTACAATCACTTATCTATATATTTGTTCATAGCAGCTACAATATCCAATGTGACCAGCCTATTATCAAATTAAATCAAATATTTACTAACTGATACTTGGCTGCTTGACAAGTTATTAATCAACGTAATAAGAGATTTTGGATTGATCTTATTTTAACTAAGGATCAATCTTAAAAATGCTTTTGCTGGACAAGCAATCAAACTATATCTTCATCGTCTTATATGGTCATGTCTAAGAACGAGGTACAAGTTTTGAAATACTACTTAGGAAAAGGGTATGCTGAACACTTTAACTAATATCTTTGCCAAAAGTGGCAACAGTGTGGGAATTGAAATAAATCCCCAAAAAATTAACATTGCTCAAATAGTCAAACAAGGACAGCAATATAAATTGCTAAAAAATGTCTCAGCAGATATCCCTAAAGGAGTGTTTGAAGAAGGGCAAATTGTTGATTCCTTAACTCTATCGGAACTAATTAAAGATACTCTTAAAACTAATAAGATTAGTGCGACAAAAGTATCTACAGCAGTGCCGATGCGAGAAGCTATTATTCGTGTTATTCCTGTTCCCGCAGAACTAGATGAAGCAGAACTAAAAGATATGGTAATGGTACATGAAGCTGGAATGTATCTTCCCTATCCGCGAGAAGAGGTAGATATAGATTATGCCAAACTTGGTTATTTTATGGATGAAGATGGTATAGAAAAGATTAATGTTTTATTAGTAGCAACCAAGAAAGAAGTAACCGATCTTTATACTGAAATTTTTGAGCAAGCAGAACTAAAGTTAAACGTTTTAGAAATAAATAGTTTTGCTCTAATTAGAACTATTAGAGAACAGCTAAGGCAGTTTGGCTCAAAAGAAGCTGTAGTGTTAGTAGATTTAGAGTTTGATAGTACTGAAATTGCGATCATAGTTGAAGGAGTACCTCAGTTTTCGAGAACGGTACCTATTGGTACTTATCAAATGCGTGCAGCATTCTCCCAAGCTATGAGCTTACCAGCTACAGGGTCAGCAGAAATGCTCTATGACATAGATATATTAGACGGTACAGGAGATTCAACTGGCATAGATTCATCGCAAATTGAGTCAGGAAAAGCAGCGTTGCTTAAGATTCTGGGGGAATTAACTGATGAATTAAGTCGCTCAATTAACTTTTATATTAATCAAAGTGAAGATTTAGAAATAGCTCAGTTATTATTAGCTGGTCCAGGAGCAGGTATTCGTCAAGTGGATGAATTTTTTACCCAAAAATTAAATTTACCTACCATGAAAGTCGATCCCGTTGCAACTTTAGGACTCGCTCTAAATCAAGATATTGCATCAGATCGCCGTTCAGGTTTGGGAATTGTCTTAGGACTAGGAATGCGGGATCTTTAAGTTTGCTTGAATATCATTTATTTGGTGTTTATTAATCCAAATAATAATCATTTAATGTATTAATTATTATTGAAATTAGCACGGCTTTATGTATAACTTAGATATTAATTTTCTTAGAGATAGAGGGGGAGAACAATCTACTGACATGAGCAGTAGTATTGCTCAAAAAAAAGAACCCTCCATTGCTGATAAAATTCCGATCGCTGCGGGGATAATCGTGGCATTGGTAGCACCAGCAATTACCTTTGGCTATTTAC
The DNA here is from genome assembly GCA_038259125.1 of Chroococcales cyanobacterium. Taxonomy (GTDB): domain Bacteria; phylum Cyanobacteriota; class Cyanobacteriia; order Cyanobacteriales; family Xenococcaceae; genus Waterburya. The sequence goes on from JBBSPC010000026.1 coordinate 23,860, forward strand.
AAACTGTTAAAGCTCAAACCGCTACCGTAGAAGAGGAAGTTACACAAATTGAAAGCGAGATCGCCGATCTGGGTAATCAAAACAAAAAGATTGAGGCAGCAAACGCCGAAATTCAGCAGACACAGCAAGAAACTGCCGCTTTGGTAGGCGTATTTGAGAAAATAAAACCCTGGGCAGCGATTATGCAGGAAATTAGCGATCGCACTCCTCCTGGAGTTCAAGTAGATTCAATTCAGCAAACTGCTGGAGTCTCAGCAACTGCGCCTCCACCTACTGAAACCAAAGAAGGGGAAGCGACTCCACCACCTGCTCCCGATCCAACTATCGGCATTAATTTAGCAGGGGTGGCACGTTCTTATGATGATGTGAATGACTTTGTTTTATTCTTACAGCGATCGCCATTTTTTGATAGCAAACAAGTCAAATTAAATGGTGCTAGCACCACTAGTTTTCCTGTGGAAGTAGAAAACACAGAAGATTTGCCAGACAACGCTTCTTTAGAAATTCCCGAAGGAGTTAAATACACAATTTCGGCACAGCTAAATAACGTTCCTTCCTCGCAATTAATTGAGGAAATAGCCAAAAAAGGTTCGGTTGGGTTAGTGACCAGACTAAAAACATTAGAACGTAAAGGAGCGGTATTAAAATGACCTTTGCTGATGATTTCGCCACGGAAAAAGGCGTAGCCGAAGATTATCCCGTTGCTTTTGGAATTACCTTCACGCCTACGGTTGCGGGAATTGCGATCGCAGTTGCAGGGATTGCTCTGGCGGCATATAGCTATATTAATTTTGTTAATCCTGCTCAAACAAAATATAAAGAGGCATCAACTAAAAAAGTTGAGCTTCAAGGACAGTTAGAGAAAATCAAGACAGGAGATTTGCAATTAAAACTGGCTGAATTAGAAGCAGATTTAGCTGACCAGAAAATATTAAAAGCTCGTGTGCTGGCGATGTTTACTAGCGAGGATGATTTGGAAACACTGCTAATTGACTTAAATAATTTTGTTGCTTCCAATCAAGGAACTTTAATTGATTATCAGCCTGAAGGAGATATTACTACGGTTGAGGATGCTTCTTTGGGTGCTGAAGTACAGGGAAAACTGAAGCGGAAAACCATTTCTCTGAGTATTAAGGGAACTTTCACCGAAACTAAACAAATTTTGCAGGATTTGGAAAGATTGCAGCCTTTATTAATGGTACAAACTATTAGCTCAACCGTAGAGGATAAACCTACAGCAATTTTAACTAGTAGTAGAAACGAGATTGTTCCTAAAGAACAAGCACAGTTAAAAACTCAAATCAAGCTAGACGCTATCTTGCCTCCGAGTCAAGCAGAACTCGAACAAGCTCAAAAAACCGACGAGCAAGCAGAGCTTACTGAGAGAGAAAAACGCCAAATCAGACGGGAAAGTAGAAAAAATAAAGATAGTAGCAATAGTCAGGAATAACCTGAGATTACTAAAAAATAATAGTTCTACAAAAAATATATTTACTAATAGTATAGGTTGAGGATTAAAAGAGTGAAAAATTATTGCGATCGCCTGGGATTTTTGACAGCATTAACCGTTATGCTAATGGCTGCACCGTCTAATGCTGCGGAGCGAAATATTACCGATATTGAAATTGATAAAGATAATAATCAACTAGAACTAAAACTATCGATAGACAAGAGGTCGTCTGAGAAGTCAAATTTGCTACATAAAAGCCCCCTAAATCCCCCGCCCCTCCCTACCCCTCCCCAAATTTGGGGAGGGAACAAATGGTCTCCCCCAAGCTTGGGGAAGATTAGAGGGGGCAAGGACTTCAAATCATACTCCCCCCAAAGTTGGGGGGCTGGGGGGGCAAAAGCCAGTAAGGGTTTAGCAAAAACAGCTTCTCAAATATCATCTAACAAAGCTGATGCTGGTGCTTCTTTTTTTACTCTGCGTAAAGATAACCTTATTGAAGCAAATCTACTCAACACACATTTAGATTTGCCCCAGGGAAAATCATTCAAACAAGATAATCCGCTTGCAGGCATTAAATCAATAGATGTCCATCAGGTTGACCAGGAACATACTCAGATTCTAATCTCTACTGAACCAGATGTGCCTATTGAGCATTTACTAGAACAGCAGGGAGATGATCTTGTTCTGAGCCTCAACCGCGTTACCAAAGCTCAGTCTTTGCAAAGAGAATTATCACAATTTGGTGATAAGACAGTTAAACAGATCAAGGAAACCTATAAATCTGCACTAGGTCAAAAGAAGACTAAAGACAATGAAAAACCTACTCTAATTGCTCAAAACACTGACTCAGGAAAACCTGATGTTTTAATTCCTAATCCTGAAATCGATATTGAGGATAATCGTCCTAATAGTACTAAAGAACGGGTATATAAAGCGCAGGATGATTCTAGTTCCGCAGCCGAAGCAACTCTACCCAGAGCCGTTGCGCCTCCCGTGGGCGATATGGCGGTTTCCAATATCAATACCATGCCCGACATGGTAGATTTAGGTTCAGCAGCCTTAGTTCCGCGTCTTGTGTTGCGGGATGCTCCAGTCAGAGAAGTACTGTCTCTTCTGGCTAAATCTGCTAATCTAAGCCTAGTATTTGCTGACAGTAATGTACAAGGCGATCAAGCAAATCAAGCTGGTAATGGTGAAGAAACGGGTCCAAAAATTTCTTTAGATCTAGAAAATCAGCCTGTACAAGAAGTTTTTAATTCAGTTCTGGTAGTTTCTGGTTTAGATGCCAACCGTCGAGGCAATATTATTTATGTCGGTGAGCAACTCCCCGCTTCAGCTCGTAATTTAGTCAGCCGTACTATTCGTTTAAATCAGGTTAAAGCTGAAAACGCAGCTTTATATCTGGCAAGTCAGGGTGCAACAGGAAAACGACTAACTAACGATGTAGAAGAAATCATCGATCCTGAGACTGGTAAAGTCGTTCAAAGAAAAGAAACAAGTCCTACATTAAGTGACTTAGATGGTGGTGGTAGCGAAGACGATACTGGTTCTAAAGCATTAATGCTTAAAGGTTTACAGGTTTCTACCGATGGCAGACTAAACGCCATTACGCTCATAGGTGAACCTCGTAAGGTAGAAGTTGCCTCAGCTTTTCTAACTCAGCTAGATGCTCGTCGTCGTCAAGTATCGGTCAACGTCAAGGTAATTGATGTTAATTTGCTAAATCAAGACGTTGCCAATAGTAGTTTTTCTTTTGGTATAAATGATAGTTTCTTTGTACAGGATAACGGTTCAGCAAGCTTAAGATTTGGTGACTCTTCGCCAGCAAGCAGTGTTGATTTAAATAGCCCTACAGGAAGAGCTTCTAATCCCCCAGCAATAGCAAATCCATTTGCTGATGCTAATACATTTATTGATTTTAATAGCACAACCACAATTCCAGGAACAACCCCTGGTAGAGTTGATAATCTTGGTAACCAAATCGACCCACCAGGAGATGGAACCTTTTTTAATCCAGTTGCAGGAATCAGCCAAGATCCATCTGTAGCAGGATTCACAAATTTTACTCCTGCTACAGATGGAATTATCACCAACAATACCATTGCTAATCAAGGTGGTACTGGTACTACGAATACACAGTCATTTACTCCAGGAACAGCTGCTACAGTAACCTCTGCGCTACCTAGTCTATTCCAGTATCCAGATAAACTTTTAGCTTTATTACAAGCTCGTATAACTAATGGTAACGCTAAAATCCTAACCGATCCGACTTTGACGGTACAGGAAGGGCAACAAGCTACGGTGAAGCTGGCACAAAATATCGTTGAAAGTGTAAAAACCGAGATTGATGGAAATTCAGGAGCAAGAACCATTACCCCTGTAATTGGAGAAGCAGGTATTGTTCTAACTGTTAACGTGGAAGGGATTGACGATAACGGCTTTGTTTCTATGTCTGTTAGTCCTACAGTTAGCTCTGTTGGTGCTACTCAAAACTTTGATAGTGGAAATGGCGCAACTAATACACTTAACTTATTAAGTAAGCGGGAACTTAGTTCTGGTTTGATACGGATGCGAGATGGTGAGACTTTGATTTTGTCAGGAATTATTCAAGATCAAGAAAGAACTACTGTTTCTAAAGTACCTATTTTAGGAGATATTCCTTTGCTTGGTGCTTTGTTTAGAAGTACCGACAAGACCAATGAACGAGCAGAAGTAATAGTTTTGTTAACTCCTAATGTCGTGGAAGAGGATGCGGGGGTGGCAAGCAACTTTACTCCTAGTAAAGAAAGCCGTGAAATGCTTGAAAAATCTGGGGTTAACCTACTTCAAGACCCTGGAAAATAACTTGCTTTTGAGCTTAATTTGGGTGGTTTAAATCTGAAAAATTGTTGAAATCTATGTTAAATAACGCTTTCAACGATCCATATTTGGCTTGTAGAGCTTAGAATAAGGCAGTGAAAAACTGTAGCCTACGAAATACTGTGAGTTTTTAGAACTCAGATGCTATAAATTAGGCTGGTGAACTGTGTTCTGTCTGCTTAGGAGGATATCTGAAAAGTAATATTGGCTAAATTTCTAATGGTTTTTGCCCCCCTAGCCCCCCAAAATTGGGGGGAAAAGATTTAAAAGTCTCCCAAGATTGGGGGATTTAGGGTGGGTGGAAATGCTGCTTCGCAAGCAGCTTATTCCACACCCACCCGAAGGGAACTTCGTTTAGCAAATTTGATTTTGAAGATAACCTTTCAAAACGACAGGACTTATGCTCACTTTATGTTGATTCATACAATTCTAAGTTCTCAGATACCGAGAACTACATGACACACAAGCCACAAATAAATATAAGAAGGAGACCACTAAAATGAATAAAGGTGAACTAGTCGATCGCATTTCTCAAAAAGCGACTGTAACTAAGAAACAAGCTGACGCTGTATTGTCCGCAGCCATCGAAACTATCATGGAAGCTGTATCTGATGGAGATAAAGTAACCCTAGTTGGTTTTGGTTCTTTCGAGCGTCGCGATCGCAAAGAAAGAGAAGGACGTAACCCCAAAACTGGAGAAAAAATGTCCATTCCTGCCACTAAAGTACCTGCTTTTTCCGCTGGAAAACTATTTAAAGAAAAAGTAGCCCCTGACAAGAAGTAGTTTTTAAGATAATTAACTTATCTTGAACAGACCACAACACGGTGGAAATTTGAATTGGGCAGCCAGCATTGCTGGTTGTCCAGTTTCTGCTTTAACCGATTTTTCCGCCAGCATTAACCCCCTAGGAACTCCCCCAAGCGCGATCGCTGCCATAGTTAATAGTACCAGTCAGTTAAACGCTTATCCTGACCCTGAATATACAGAGTTGCGATCGCATTTAGCCGAACATCATCAAATTGACCCTAATTTTATCCTGCCTGGAAATGGTTCGGCAGAGTTATTGACTTGGGCAGGCAGAGAATTAGCGCAACAAAATTTTACATATTTAATTACCCCTGCTTTTAGTGACTATGCCAGGGCTTTAAATGCTTTTGGTGGCAAAATATTATCCTGTCCTTTATCTTTAATAAGACTTGCGCAGTGTGATGGAATTAGCCCCCCTAGCCCACCAAATCTGGAGGGAAGAAAAATTAAAAGTCCCCCAAATTTGGGGGATTTAGGGGGCAATTCGCGTAAGGACGATTCGGGTAAGGGCGATTCGCGAATCGCCCCTACGTTGCCTATACCGTTATCACCTCATCCGCAATCAGGGTTGCTCCTTAACAATCCCCACAATCCAACGGGCAAATTATGGACGAGAGAGGAGATATTGCCATATTTTGAGCAATTTAGCCTGGTGGTGATTGATGAAGCCTTTATGGACTTTTTAACGCCCTCTCAGGAGCAAAGTTTAATTCCCGTAGTGCAGGATTATCCTAATCTAGTTATTTTACGTTCATTGACTAAGTTTTACTGTCTGCCAGGGTTAAGAATCGGCTATGCGATCGCTCATCCCGAAAGGCTACAAAAATGGCAAAAGTGGCGCGATCCTTGGTCAGTCAATACTCTAGCAGCAGCAGCAACCGCAGCAGCATTACAAGATAAAGAGTTTCAGCAACAGACTTGGAACTGGTTGCAACCAGCGCGATCGCAATTATTTGAGCAGCTAGAAGCCATACCAGGAATCCAGCCTTTAGAAGGCGCAGCTAATTATCTGCTGGTCAAAACAGAGATGTCGGCAACACAGCTACAACAGAAGTTGCTAGTCAATTATCAAATTGTAATCCGAGACTGTATCAGCTTTCCAGAGTTGGGCGATCGCTATTTTCGCATTGCGGTACGTTTACCCGCAGAGAATGATCGCTTAGTAAAAGCTATAGCTGCTATGGTTTAATTTGGGTCATGACTTTTGACTTGATAATATGGCGGTAGACTATGACTTGGTAATAATTGGTAGTAGTTGGGCGGGTATCTATGCTGCTCAAAACGCTGTGCAGCTTCAAGCCCGTGTTGCTTTAGTGACTCAGGGGGATACTAATTATTTGCCCAACGACACCCTGGTTAATCAAAGCTTTAGTCAGATCGCAAGTTTAAACTATCAGCTAGCTAATAATCCTTTTGCCACGGCATCAGAAACCCAGTCTCCTTATATTTCTCTCGCTGAAGCAAGTAACTGGGCAAAGGGAATTAATTCTGTAGTCCAAACCAGCAATTCCTTATCCAATCTAACTGCTTTAGGAGTCGATGTAGTTTTAGGACAGGGTGAATTTTGCCGTTTACCAAATCTGGCTTTTAATGTGGGTAAAAGAAAATTGCGATCGCGTAATTTTTTACTGGCTACAGGTTCTAATTTTGTGACTAAATTCTCACAAGGTAATATTATTAATGATTGTTTGACTTTACGAGACTTGGGCGATCAAGATTTATCTAACTTACCTGACAAGATAATTATTATTGGTAGCGATCCGACTGCTTTAGAGTTGGCGCAAGCTTTAGCCCGATTTAAGAAAAAGATTATCTTAGTTGTTCAGCAGCCAAGAATATTACCTCAAGAAGATTTAGATGTTGCCATTTTGATTCAGGCACAGCTAGAAGCCGAAGGAGTTGAGATCTATACTAATTTAAAAGTTAGCCAGATCAAGGTCATTAATGAGCAAAAATGGATTCAAGCAGGCGATCGCGCTTTGTCAGCCAATGAGATTATAATTGCTGATTACCGTCAGCCCAATATTGCAGGTTTGAATCTAGAAGGAGTAGATGTTAAATATAATTTACAGAAGATTTATGTTAATCAAAAACTACAAACTACCAATTCTCATATTTATGCCTGTGGTGATTTAATTGGCGGTTATTGCTTGCCAAATATTGCCCAATACGAAGTTAATTTAATTCTCAAAAATACTTTATTTTTCCCCTGGTATAGAACCAATTACAATTCTGTTCCTTGGGCAGTTTTAACCCAGCCTAATTTGGCTAGGGTAGGCTTAAATGAAAGTCAGGCTAAACAAGAATACGGAGAAGACATTTATGTGGTCAAACAATATTTCAATAACGTGACTCAGGCACAAATATTAGATAAGACCACAGGATTGTGTAAACTACTCGTGAGAGCCAATGGAGAAATATTAGGCTGTAGTCTAGTTGGCGATCTCGCTGCTGAATTAATTACGATCATTGCTTTGATAATGCAAAACAAAATAAGACTAGACCCTAATCCAATGCGAGGCTTGACTCGCGTATCTATTTCCACTATTTATCCTACTGTGACTGAAATATTACATCAGGCAAGCAATAATTTTTATCTACAAAAGCTACAGCGTAGTCCCAAGTTGTTAAATCGTCTCCGAACTTGGTTTTCCATACGTAAACAGTAGGGGCGAACAGCATAAATAATTAGTAGTAGGGTGGACAAGCTCAAAATGAAGTATGCCAATTTATATTAAAACTAGATTTGCCCACCTGACAAGTAAACAGCGAACGACCCGTTCGCCCATACAATTAATGAATAAAAAGCTGTTTATTGTTTTTGAAGGAATTGATAGTTCAGGTAAATCTACTCAAGCAGAAATGTTAAAGAGTTATTTTTTGGCTAACCAAGAACAAGCCGAAATTAGTTCTGAACCTTCTAATGGCATTATTGGTAATCTAATTCGCCAGGCATTAAAACAAAGAATTATTTTTAGTCGCGATCGCAATTTATTTGATGAGCAAATGGCTTATCTTTTTGCTGCCGATCGCCACGATCATTTATATAATGAAATCGATGGCGTGTTTAAGTTAATTCAAGATAACTATCACGTTATTAGTACTAGATACTACTTTTCTTCTTTGGCATATAATTGTGAGACTGTAGACAAGTTTAAGTTTATTCAAAAACTTAATGCTCGTTTTCCTAATCCTGATTTAACCATATATATTGATATTCCTATCGAAATTTCTGTAAAAAGATTGCAAGAGCGTTCTCTAAAAGAAATATATGAAACTAAAAACAAATTAACTAAGGTTCGCTCACAATATCAACAGATATTCGCAGAATATAAGGGAAGAGCAATTATTATTGATGGAACTAAAGAACCTCAGCAAATTCATCAACAAATAGTGGAGCTTATACAGGCTAATTTTAATTAGTTGATGTTAGTTATTAATACTTAGTTAGTAGAGAAAGTAATTTTATCGATTACAAATTGTTTAGATTATGAACTATTTAATTTCAATCAGCTTTCGCTTGCTGAATAAACCAGATTTGATTGCAACTTGTGATTGAGTGACCTAATACTTTTTTGCCAGAACTTTAATTAGCTCTTGGTTAGCTTTACCTTTGACAGGGGAAGATTTAAGGTAAACCACTAAACTACCATTTTCTAACTGCTCTATTTTTTGCTTGCCAGAATTAGGTTTTACTTTGACCTGAATTTTCATTTTTATAAGCTTTAATTAGAAAAGTAATTGTATTGCCAAAAAGACAATACAATTTAAGGTTGGCTATACTTGTTCTTATTAAAAAAATTAATATTGTGCAACTAATTAATAAGATTCATCTTCGATATTCATAGATAAAAAAAACCAACCTCACGGCGTATTTATTCAAAATGTAGCTTTCGCTATTGGCATCTTCAGCCAGAGAATATAACCATAAGATGAAGCAAAATTCTGAGCATAATTCAGATAAACAGATAGATTTTGGTAATACTGCACCGATTTCTTCTAGTTGGCGGCGTAAAGCAATCATAACTATAGCTATTTTGCTTTTAGGTAGTGCGGGTAGTGGCTTAGTTTATGGTTGGTATTTTGTGCAGCGTAAGCTAATACCTTTAGTAGAGAAAGAAACGGGGAATTATCTTCATCGTCCCCTCGAACTAGGAAATCTAAAGAGCATATCGCCTATAGGTGCTAGTTTTGGCAATAGCGCACTTCCTGCAACAGACGATAATCCCGACACGCTTAAGGTAGAAAGAGTAAGAGTCAACTTTGCGCCATTTTATTTTTTACGTAAGCGCAAGCTTAAGCTAGACATTATTTTAAAAAAGCCTGATGTTTATATCGAGCAAGATAAATCTAAACTATGGACTCCTACAGATTTTGGTTCAAGTGGTGATTCAAAAAAGCAAATTGTCGAAGTACAGTCTATTCAATTACAAGGAGGTCAACTTTCCTTAGCTGCTTACAATACAGAAAAAGCAGCTTTAAATCCAACTGTTACCGCCAAAATAGATCGGGTTATTATTCGCCCTATCAATGAGGTAATTCAGTTTAATGCTGCTGCCGAGTTAGTAAAAGGGGGAAAGTTTACCGTTGATGGTCAAGGAAATAATCAAACAGATATTATTGATTTATCTGTATTAGCGCAGCACCTAAATGCTTCTGAAGCTAGTAATTTATTGGCTTTACCGATTAAATTAACTCAAGGAAAGCTTGACGGTAAAATTGGCGTAACCTTATCTAAAGCTCCTATTCCTGAATTACAAGGCAAGCTGAATTTAAATGATGTAAGTCTGCAAATTCCTAATTTGGTTAAACCTTTTAGTCATAGTAACGGTCAAGTTTCTTTTGCAGGCACAAAAATTGAATTAGATAATATTGCCACTAAGTTTGGTCAAGTATCAGGGAAAGCTTCTGGTTCACTCGATCTAGCAGCCAAGGGAAATTATCAGATCGATACTAAGATCGAACCTGTAAAAGCCAAAAAGGTAATTGATGCTTTGGAGTTGGATACACCAGTACCAATCAAAGGCAAAATAAAAGGCAATGCCCAGGTTAGAGGAACATTAGACAACCCTGTAGTGCAGATTGATATCGCTACTACTAGTCCTAGTCGCATCGACAAGGTGGATTTTAAAAAAATAGATGCCGATCTAGAAATAGTTGGTACAAATTTATTAGTAAAGCAATTTACTAGCTTGCCCAAAACTGGGGGCAAAATTGAGGGCAATGGCAATTTACAGCTAGACGGTTTACAAAACCTAGCTTTTAATGTTTCGGCAAAGGACGTTTCAGGTAAAGCGATCGCCAAAGCTTATAATAATAAGCTACCAGTAGATATTGGTTTGATTTCAGGTACAACCAAAATATTTGCTCAAGCAGGATTATCGACCCTGCAATTTCGAGATGGCAAGGCTAATTTTCCTTTAGGTAATGGTGTAGTTCAAGTAGATAACTTAGATTATGACCAGGGTAAGTGGACATCTAAGCTAAGAACATCAGGGGTAGAATTTGGTAGCTTACCCTTTGGTAAAGGTAGCGCAACCACGATTGCTAAAGGAAAGCTTGATGGCGTGTTCAAAGTCTCAGGCACCAAGGATTTGAGTAATTTGAATCAAGTTAAAGCCCAAGGTAAGGCGAATTTAACTACCGTTGGTGGTACGGTTGCTCTACCTAAAATTGCGATCGCTGATGGCAGTTGGAAAGTAGACGCTAAAACCAAGAATTTAAAACTACAGCGTTTATTTCCTGATTTGCCCAATGAGTTCAATGACAACCTAAGCGGTGACTTTTATCTGACGGGGAATATACCCGATCAATCTCAACCTCAGACTTTAATCAATGGCTTTGGAGATTTAGCTTTAGCCAAAGGCAAAGTTAAGGTGGATGCCTTAAAAATAGTCGATCAAGATTGGACAGCCAACGTTCGAGGAATTGACCTCAAACTAAAACAATTAAGCTCTACTACCCCAAATCAGTTTGCAGGCTTAGTTAATGGCAAGCTTAAACTTGCAGGAACTACGGACAATATTACCCCAGAAGGAATTAAAGCCAACGGCAAAGGTAGTTTAACCCTGCCCGAAGGAGTTTTTGAGGCGGACAAGCTGGCGATCGCCAATGGTCAATTCAAAGCCTCTGTGCTGCCCCAGGGTGTGGATCTAAGCCTTTTTGCCGATCCCAAGTCGGATGATTTAAAGCTCACTGGACAACTGGGAGGACAGCTAGAAGTAACGGGCAAAGTAGATAATCTCAGTCCTACCGCCGTCGCAGCTAAGGGAAATTTGACCTTTAGCGAAGGAATCGATCTCTTAGAACAACCTTTGGGGGCAGATGTAGCTTGGGATGGCAAACGGTTAGATGTGCTACAGGCAAAAGGAGATGGTTTAGATGCCAAAGGATATGTAGTTCTAGATGAGTCATTTTTTAGCGATATCCCCGATAAACTAGCAGCAGTAGATTATTTCGAGTTTAAAATTCCCCAAGCGCGATTGATTGACATCAGAAAGTTACGCTTGCCCCTGCCTAGTTGGGCAGTTAATTTAGACTATTCAGGAAGAGGTGAGTTTTCAGGACAAATTAGCGGTATTCCCTCGGCTATGAATATTGATGGTGATTTGGGTCTAAGCAATTTTAAAGTAGAAAATATCGAGTTCGATCCTTTTCTGGCAGGAAATGTGCAAATATCTCCCAAAACAGGAGTCAACTTAAAGCTAGATGAAGTTTTAACTACACCTTTTTTGCCGAGTGGAGAAGACTTTGGTTCTGAACCCCAACCTTTAGATCGGATTGAGCTAGTCCTAGATCGCAATTTTTCGCCTCTAGCTTTTGCCGTTGTTCATGACGACATATCTGTTAAAGGAGAAGGTAACCAAGAAACCTTAAAATTTACCACCCAAAATATTCCTTTAAAACTGCTCAAAACCGCAGTTCTTAAAAGCAAGGATTTTAAAATTCCAGACAATGTAGCGACTCAACCTATAGATGGCAAATTATCAGGAGATTTTAGCTTAAATCTTGCTACCCTGGCAACTTCAGGCAAAAACGTCGTCATCGATAACCCCGCTTTAGCAAGCATTAGAGGCGATCGCCTTCAGGGAAATTTTCAATATGCAGATAATTATTTTGCCATTCAAGATGCTGAATTTCAGCAAAGAAACAGCGTTTATAAGCTTGAAGGCAATTTAATTAAAAAGCCTGATGATATTACAGTTGATGGTCAAGTTGCCATTGACGGGGGAAAAATCCAGGATATTCTGGTGGCACTCCAGATTTTTGAATTAACAGATTTTAGCCGTATTTTTAGCGATCGCATCTATGCCAACGCAGCAGATTTATATCAGCCTCCCACGCCATCCAATCAGCAACCAATATTTGACGTAGGCTTAAAAGATGCGCCTATAATGGAACAGCTACAGTTGTTATCAGCCATTCAAGCTTGGCTGGCTGACTTACAAAAACAACAGCAAAATGCTTTGATTCCTCCAATTAGAAATCTCAAAGGGACTTTCGATGGCAAGATTAATGTGTCAGGCTCTTTGAATAGTGGCTTAGATTCTCAGTTTGAATTTTTAGGTGAAAAATGGCGATGGGGTAATTTAGTTGGTGAAAAAATTATTGCCAAAGGTAACCTTAAAGCAGGAATATTGACCCTACTACCGATTTCAATTCAGCTTGAAGACAATACTGTTAAAGACAAAACCAAAAATAAAAACAGAACATCCACCCCTACTCTCTTATTCACAGGCACGTTTGGGGGAGAAACTCAATCAGGACAGTTTAAACTAGTAGAAGTTCCTGTTAAGTTAATTGAGCAATTATTTTCCTTACCTCCAGAATTAGGATTAAACGGCTTAATCAACGCCAGTGCGAGTATTGCAGGAACCCCAGATGAGCCTCAAGCTAGGGGAGAAATCACCATTGATGATGCTTCTTTGAATGACACTTCAATTCAAACTACCAAAGGCAGTTTTAACTATAAAGATGCTCGTTTAAACTTTTTTGCCAGCAGTATTATTGCCTCAGATGCCGATCCTTTAACCATTAAAGGAAACATTCCTTATAAGCTACCCTTTGCCAAAGCCGAACCAGATAGCGATCGCCTTGAACTACAGCTAAATGTTAAAGACAAAGGTTTGGCTTTATTAGATATATTTTCTGGGGGAGAATTAAAGTGGATTGATGGTCAGGGAGAAATTGTCCTAGACATTTCTGGGGTTCTCGATGCCCAGCAAAAGTTGCCCAGAAAGTTAGTCGCTCAAGGTACAGCGACTATTAACAATGCTACTGTTGCTGCCAAAAGCTTACCCAAAAACTTAATTACTAATATTAATAGTCAAGTCTTCTTCGATCTTGATAATATCCGCGTCAGTAGTTTTGAAGGAAATTTTGGTGGAGGCACAATTTTAGCTGCGGGAACAATTCCTCTAAGTAAAGATGTTTCCAAAAATCCGCTCACCATTGATTTTAACAATATCAAAATAGATGTACCCAAGCTATACAACGGAGGAGTAAAGGGAAAATTACAGATATTAGGCAAAGCTACAGAACCTAATATTGCTGGCGATGTAACTTTGTTTGACGGCACAATCTTTTTAGGTAGTGAAGATGAGCAAAATAAGACGGTAGATAATATAGAAAATATAAATAATCTCGATCAAAGACTTAATGCAATCAATCAACGTGCAGCCGCTGATGAAGGTATTGCAGCCGTAACTCAATATAATAATCTCAAGCTACAATTAGGAGAAGATATTCAAATTAGCCAACCGCCAATCTTTACTTTTCTGGTCACAGGAAATCTGAAGATCAACGGCACTTTTCTTGAGCCTAGTCCCGAAGGCACGATTAATTTAAAACGTGGTCAGGTAAATTTATTTACAACTCAACTCAATCTTTCTAGAGACTATCAAAACACGGCTCGTTTTTCTAATAACAATGGTCTCGATCCTTTTATAGATGTATTGCTTATTGGTTCAGCCCTGGAAACCAGACAAAGACAAGTCCCTAGTGAAGTATTACCGACAGAAATTCCTGATGCTTTTAATGTGGGAACCCTAGAAACCGTGAGAATTTCTGCCAAGGTCAAAGGACTTGCTAGTCAAATCAGCAATAATAAAATCGAACTTACTAGTAGTCCTCCTCGTAGCCAAGCAGAAATTGCTGCTTTGTTAGGCGGTGGAGTTGTGGAAGCTTTGGGAAACAGTAACGGTACTTTAGGATTAGCTACTCTGGCTGGTTCAGCCCTTTTTGGCAGCCTCAATGGAGAATTTAACAACATTTTTCCCATTGGCGAGTTGCGTCTTTTTCCCACTCAAATTATTGATGAAAATAGAGATAACGATCGCAACGATGCGCTAGCAGGAGAACTTGCTTTTGACTTAATTGATAATTTTTCCTTTTCTGTGCTGAAAATTCTTAATACCGATATTCGCGCTCAGTATGGTTTTCGCTATCGTCTTAACAATAATTTTGTGCTACGAGGTTCTAGTGATTTCAAAAGTAATAGTAGAGCTTTAATTGAATTTGAATCTCGTTTTTAATCATAATTTAAGCCAAAAGTAGCAATATTTAAGAATTATTTCTTAAAATAAATGTACTTATATTGGTATCACTTACCTTACTACCTATAAATTCAAGAAACTATGCCCAGTCTAACTTTTTACGGTACGCCTCAAAGTACCTATGTCCGAACTGTGCGACTGTTGCTAGCAGAAGCTAATATCAATGACTATGAATTAAAAGACATTGGTATTTTTAATGGCGATAACGAAACAGAAGCATATTTGGCTAAACATCCCTTTGGCAAAGTGCCTACAGTAGAAATAGACGGTATAACAATCTACGAAACAGCAGCGATTACCTACTACATTAACCAAAAGCTAGCCAAGGGTAAGTTTGCGCCCCCCGACCTTTTGATGCAAACTAGAATGCTGCAAATTATGGCAATCATTGATAACTATCTTTATACTCCTGCCGTTGGCACGATTGTAATTCAAAACTTGATTGTTCCTAGTCAGGGAGGTGAAACTGACCAGCAAGCAGTACAAAAAGCGATCGCGCCAACTCAAAAAGCTCTAGAGGCAATTGAAGATTTATGTGTCGGTAGTCCTTTCCTCGTAGGCAGCATGATTAGCATTGCTGATTTTTATTTAATCCCAATTTTTGTTTATCTCGAACAAACACCACAGTTTACAGCCGTTACAGTTAACACGCCCAAGTTAAAAGCCTGGTGGGAGGAGACAAAAATTTTAGCCAGCGTTAACAAGATTTGCTTATAAAAGCAACGTAGGGTGGGCATGGCAAAAAACTAGCATCAACGACTATTTGAATAATGCCCACCAATTAGCAACTAGTAATTAATAATCAGCCAATGAAATTAAGATTAAAAGACCTAGAAATTAGTAGTCCTGCTTTTGCAGCTTTAGAACAGATCCCCAAACCCTATACCAGTGATGGAGAAAATGTTTCCCCAGCTTTACAGTGGAGCAAAATACCGCCAGAAACTAAACAGCTAGCATTGATTTGTCACGATCCTGATGCACCATTACCTTGGGGATTTACTCACTGGATTGTTTACAACATTCCCGCCGACATTACCGAAATAGAAGAAGCTGGGGGAGATCTATTTACCGCAGGAATTAACAGTTCTGGCAGTAAAGGTTATACAGGTCCTGCACCTCCATCAGGACACGGTGTTCATCACTATTATTTCTGGCTTTATGCTTTGGATAAATCTTTAGACCTGAAGGCTGGATTAAATCGAGAAGAATTACTAGATGCGATCGCCGATTCCGTAACAGCACAAGCCAGACTAATAGGAACTTACCAACGCTAGAGTTATCGTCAATTCTAGAAGGGCGAAAGACTCTTTGCCCCTTGCAAAATGTACTAAATTTAATTAATTATTTACTGTGGCTACAACCAATGTCCCTCATCTCCTTAATGC
The DNA here is from genome assembly GCA_038259125.1 of Chroococcales cyanobacterium. GTDB lineage: Bacteria > Cyanobacteriota > Cyanobacteriia > Cyanobacteriales > Xenococcaceae > Waterburya. The sequence goes on from JBBSPC010000026.1 coordinate 39,916, forward strand.
TTTCGATCTTGGAAGTCTATCTTTAAATAACCGCGTAGTTATGGCTCCTTTGACTCGCTCTCGTGCGGGTGTAGAAAGAATGCCTAACACTCTGATGGCAGAATATTACGCTCAACGAGCGGGTGCGGGTTTAATTATTACCGAAGCTACTACCATTTCCCCACAGGCAAATGGCTGGTTGCATACCCCTGGTATCTATACAGCAGAACAAACCCAAGCCTGGAAACAGGTAGTTGATGCAGTACACGACAAAGGCACACCTATTTTTCTGCAACTATGGCATACAGGAAGATCCTCTCACAGCAGTTTCCAAGAAAACAACCAGCTTCCTGTTGCCCCTTCGGCAATTAAACTTGAAGGTTCAGAAGCTCATACACCCAATGGCAAACAGCCCTATGAAACTCCAAGGGCTTTAGAAACCGCAGAAATTGCTCAAGTAGTAGAAGATTACCGCGCCTCAGCAGCCAATGCTAAAGAAGCTGGTTTTGATGGTGTAGAAATACATAGTGCAAATGGCTATTTGATCGATGAGTTTTTACAGTCCAAAACCAACCAGCGCACTGATAAATATGGTGGAAGTATAGCCAATCGCTATCAGTTTTTAAAAGAAATTGTGGAAGCTATTTTAAGCGTATGGGATGCAGGACAAGTAGGAATCAGGCTTTCCCCGAATGGTGTCTATAACGATATGGGGTCACCAGATTTTCGTGAGACTTTTACCTATGTTGCCCAACAGTTAAACAGCTATAGATTGGCATATATACATTTATTAGATGGTTTAGCTTTTGGGTTTCATGAGTTAGGTGAACCAATGACCCTGGCAGAATTTAGAAAGGTATACGATGGA
>JBBSPC010000027.1:0-39683 GCA_038259125.1 Chroococcales cyanobacterium
CCACAGGTATTACCGCCAGTGCCTACAGCTCAGGTACTGGCGTTATTACCCTAACTGGTTCGGCTTCTTTAGCGAGTTATCAGACCGCCATCCGCGCCATTACTTTCAACAACACCTCGAATAATCCTAGTACTACGCCTCGTACGGTTAATGTTGTAGTCAATGATGGCACCGCCAACAGCAATACTGCCACGACAACCATTAACGTAACTCCAGTCAACGACCCACCAGTAATTGATCTCAATGGTGGAGATGCAGGAACGGGCTACAGCACCAGATTTACTGGTAGTGCAGTGAATATTGCCGACACTACTAAAGCTACTGGTAGCGACCCTGATGGCACTGATATCGAGAAGCTAACTCTAGCCATAGGTGGTGTAACTACTGATGCAGCTAGTGAGCTTTTAACTATCGGTGGAACTAATTTTGCCCTCAATACCAATAATACGGCAACCAATTTAAGCATAACTGGAGCAACTGCAACCTTTGATGTCGCAGTAACCAATAACGGTAATACTTTTACCATCACCAAAAATGGCGGTGGGGATATCTTTCAGGGTGATGTAGATACATTATTGAGAAATATTACCTATAAAAATAATGCCACAGTTCCCACATCAGGCGATCGCACTATTACGGCAACACTAAATGATGGTACTAGTGATAGCAATCAAGCAGTTTCTACCATTAAAGTTCCCATTAGAGGTACTGGCAGCCCTGAAGTTATCAGTGGTACTTCTGGAGATGACTTAATCATCGCTGGTAAAGGCGAGGATACTCTAACTGGTGGTGCGGGTAATGATACTTATTTCTTCAATGTAACTAGTGAGGGTGTTGATACGATTACAGACTTTGCAAAAGGACAAGACAAAATTGATATCAGCAATATTTTGGCTAATGAAGTGACTAACTATACCAGTGGCGATCCTTTTACTCAAGGTTATGTAGAGCTGAGAGAGGTATTAATTTCTGGAACTACAAGCACCATTGTGCAAATTGATTTTGACGCTGGAGATGAATCCACTATTAATGATTTATATCCCAAAGATATTGCTTTCCTTGAAGGAGTTACAGGTGTCAGTGCTACTGATTTCGTTATTTAATTACTAACTATTGAAAGTATATTTTTTAATTTACGCTTGACTTTTATCCACTTAGCTTATTACAACCAATACAAATATATGTTTATCTTTATCCAAAAATTTACTCCCATTGCAATTGTTGCTAGTTTTCTTAGCTTAGGAAATTTAATTACTGCAAATTCTGCTAATGCCTATTCCGTCACCTTTGGTAATGGTGATTTTGAAAACTCTACTTCATTAAATGGTACTGCTGGTTGGACGGGTATTGGCTCGACAGAAATCACGGGTACTTATAGCAATGTTAACCCTTATAACACTCAGCAAGGTGTTATTACTACTGCTTGTCCTAATAGCAATAGTACTTTCTGCCAGAATTCGCGCAATGATGATCCTCCCACTGCTACAGGTACTTTCAATCTTTTAGGAAAAGATCAACTTAGTGCTAGTCCTGAAATTCATAATTTACAAGATAGCTTAGGTTTATCTCCTAATGCACTTTCTATTCCTAGAGAATTTGGTGGGACACCTTTATTAGATACAGAGGGAAAGCCTTTGTATCGCACACCCAAAGAAGGTTCTGCTATCTTTCAAAATATCGAAATTTTTGATGATGGAAACGCGACAGATACTCGTCTTACTTTTAACTACGATTTCTTAACTAATGATGGTTCTGGAGATTTAGGGGATAAAGATTTTGGTTTCTTTTCTATTAGTGGTAATGGAGTACAAGAAATAGTACCTTTAGAAGATAGTACGGGTACAATTCCTACTGCTAGTGGTTCTAATTTTGCGACTAATAACAACACTTACCAGTCTTATGCTATCGATAAACCTTTAACTCCTGGTACTTATAAGGTTGGTTTTGGTGTAGTGGATGTAGATGGCTCTGGTTATAGTTCTGCTTTGGCGTTGGATAATTTTAATGCCGAGGCAGTTCCCTTTGATTTTTCTCCTACCGCTGGCTTGGGCTTGGTAGCGGGTATTTTTGGCTTAACTCGTTTACGTCGTAAATTTCAACGGGAAACTGATTAATCCTATTGTCGGGTGAAAATATTCAGTATTTTAAAGGCTTATTTGATCGACATGGCAAATATAACCAACAAACAGGTTTGCCAAAACCATCATCATACGACTTACAAACACGACAGAATAAAGTAGAAAGCTGAAAGCAAACAATGGCTAGATTAGAACGACAAGCAAAAAATATTGCGACTACAACCAAACATGATATTGGCTTTTTTAAGGAAGCTCGGTGAGGTTTCCTTGTAGATTCTGACCGTCTCATCATTACAGCTAAATATCTTATTTTCTCCGCTGCTTGTATTTTTATCAAATATCAAGCTTGTCGCTTTGCATAACTTAAAGCTACTTTTAGTAACCGGTATTAATTTGGCTTTAAAGATTAGCAACCGATAATTTAATTTGGGATGGATAATCAACACCAGAATGAATCGACAGAGTAATTATCTGCATATCTATCAAACGAGATTCATGGGGCAGCTTACCCGTACCAGAATTAACAGGGTAGGCAGGAAAACAGGCGGCACTAAGGCTTAAGCGTAAGCTTTGAGCTTGGTTGATGCACATACAGGTAGCCTGAAGAGGAATAGAAACCATATTCGTATTTTGAGCGCGAGAAGCTACCCGAAGATAACCTTGGGTAAAATTAAATACCCTACCATTCTCATCAACTGTTGACAGTACTGCACACAGATCGAAACTGGAATGTTCTACAGTACAGTAAACTTCCAAAGTTATTGCTCCAGCAATGTGTAAATCTGCCTCTAAGGGTGCAGAAGTATAGGTAAGAATATCAGAACGACAGTCCAAACCTGAACGCTCACAAGAGCCACCAGGATAACTAGCGTGTCCTCCTAATGCGGGTACGGGTCGCCAAGGATCGTGAACTAAAATATCGGTATTATTATCAAATTCTGTCTCTTGTTCAGTTAAATTAGTTTCTAATAATCTACTGGGAGAAATAGATTCTATGACCGCTTCTTCGTATTCCCAAAGCATTCCGCTGTCTTCTCGCATACTTGCTAAACCATCGCTAGCTAAGTAATATATTTTCAAGTTATCAGCAAAATAATCAAATTCGCGCCATTGATTACTACCCATTTCAAACAGGGAAATAGGCGACTCTTCTAATAGTCCTGTGTCCTTGCCTTTGAGCCAAAGGTCAAACCAGCGTATTTGAATTTCATCAATGGGATTTTGCGCTTCGATGCCGTAATCGACCGCCCCTAGTTTTTTTCCCCAGGGAAGATGCGCCCAAGGTCCTACTAAAAGATGCTGTGGTTGTTTACTTTTAGCTGCCATGGCTCGATACAAATTTAATGTACCCCGTAGGTAAGGATCGAACCAACCGCCAACGTGCAGCATGGGAATGTTTACGTTTTCTAGAAGGTATTTAGGTGACAGGCTATGCCAATATTCTGCCGTGGAATCGGGGTTGTTTAACCATTGATGATAAAATGAATCTGGTGCCAGCTCATGCATTATTTCAGGGTTAGCAGGAATAGAATCATTCAAAGGCAGGTTACAAGATGCTCTATATAGCTTGAGATAAGCTGCTCGATCTCCTTTAAGACGTGCCGTTTCTCCCGCTAGCTGAATTGCCCAGGCTAAATTGGCATACAGACAAAATGCTCCGTTTTCGTAAGCCCAATCAGTATAAAGATCGTAAGCCACCATAGCAGGCGCGATCGCCTTTAAACATTCTGGCTGATGCACCGCAGTATATAGCTGCGTCATCCCCTGATAGGAAAAACCATACATTCCGACTTTTCTTGTACTATTCGGTAACTGCGATACCCAGTTAATCGTATCTAAGCCATCAGCGACTTCATGGGTAAACAGATCAAACTCACCTTCAGATGTTCCTCTACCCCGCACATCTTGAATAACCACTATGTAACCTTGTGTCGCATACCAACGAGGATGAGCATAAACCACGGTAGAGGCAATTTCTCTGCCATAGGGCTGACGCATCAATAAAATAGGTAATTTCTCGTCGGTATCAGGTCGATAGATATCTGCATCCAATCTTACCTGGTCACGAGTTTGCATTGATGCTGTTTGTTTAATTATTTTAACCATGATTTAAGCAGGAGAAATGTAACTAGAACCATAACTTTGCCAGCTAAAACTCTACAACGCTTATTATTACGTTAGACAATACGCGATAATTTTATCGCTTAAGAAAGCATAATCTTGCCCTGAGTAATTCATAATCGCTTACAAGCAAATAATGCATTTGGCAATCTAACATGGCGATCGCTGCTGGAGCGCGACGGACAAATAGTTCTAGTAACTGCTGATTTTTTCGCAGCATCACCTCGCTTTTTTCGCGCTGTTTAATTTCTTGGAGATACTTGGTCTGTTGATTTATAGTCATTCCAAATAGAAACCATACGAAAAAAGAAAACTGCGAGAAAGGACTTGTCCGCATCTAGTGCCTCAAACTCTCCTAACCTCTGACCTCTGACCTCTGACTTCTGAGTTAATACCAGTCAATCATGAGGAAATTAATTGGAATGACTATAATAACTGTTTTAAAGTATTTAAGTAATTCCACTTAGTAAAATAACAAAGCTTTCACAAAAAAAAAGTTCCAGCACGATAAATTGAGCTAGAACTTTTATAAAATTTTAATGATGATGATGAGAATGAGCGTGAGCAGCCTGTGTTTTGGCTAACTGAGGATTAACTGTCATTCCAGATTCTTCAAGCAAAGCTTCAATTTGCGGATTTGCCCACTCTGCTGCCATGTGCATAAATTCAGGGCGATCGTTGACACAGGGCATCCGAATAAAGGTCACATCGGAATGCTTATGCTGTAATTGATGAATAATGTGATCTACATCTAGTAAAGTTTCGTGATTCTCCGTCGCAAAACCGATGGGCATCATTACCAAGGAAGTAGCTCCTAATTCCATTAGGTTTTGAGCAGCTAGCTTAACATTAGGCTGTGTCCACTCAATTAGAGGGGTGTCGTGATTGAGCCAGCCTACGGAAATCAAGGGATATTTATCAATTAGTTTTTCTCTAACTAATTCATACATGGCTTGACTTTCATCAATACCTGAAGTAAAGCCTTTAGCTTTATGGGGACAACCGTGGTTCATCAAAATGATGCCAATTTGAGAAGCCAAATGTCCTTGAGCTAATTCCGCCTCAATTTTTTCTTCAACCATTTGAGCCATTAGATTGATATATTCTGGCTTGTTAAAGAAAGAAGGAATATAGCGAGAATTTTTTAACCAATGAGAATCTCCCTCGGCTTGATTGGCTAAAGCTTTGTTAACTTGCTCTACCGCAATACCACTGGTAAAGATAGAATCGACTACTAACAGGGGATAAATTAGGATTTTGTCGAATCCTTGCTCTTTTATCTCAGCTAACACTTGTTCGGGTAAATGGGGAGCGCAAAAGTTAAATGCCTTGAAAACTTTAACCTTGTTTCCCCAGGTTGCTTGCAATTCTTTTTCAATTCCTGCTCTTTGCTCTTCAAAGATAGCGTTGTGGGGAGAAATAAAATTATTGTGTTGATGACTCCATTCGTGGAGGTCAAAAATTGCTAGTAATTTGGCGATCGCAGGATAAATCCAGGTAGGTACGGGAGCAAACTTAGCTGTCAAAAGATTAAGAGCCTGTTCGTTATAGTTAGCAAAGTCTTTATAGCTTTCTACTTCGCCGTAACCCATTAATAATACGGCTACGCGATCGTTTTGATTAGGTTCTGATTCATGATGATGGTGATGTTCATCAACGGTAGATTGATGTGAAATTGTAACCACTGGCGGCTTCCTCAATAATTTGGGTTAAGTTATAAATTGAATTTAAAGTAGGTTTTCGCTGTATTTTGCGGGGATAACTTTAAATTCAGACTCTATCAATAATTATATCTAACATCCCCTCTAGGGGTATATTTTGAGAAATGCTAAAAGTTAATACTTAGCAGCAAAAATTTTGAGAAATGCTTCATCAGTATCAAAATTTCAACTTTTATGAATAACTACTAATAAACAAGTAAAAATCCAAATGTCAGGCTATGTCTAACTTTAGGCAAGAATCTTCCCATCTAAAATTTCTCATCTAAAAATGCTCCGTAGCTATGAAACCAGATTTATCTCCATCAACAAACAATAAACAATTTCCTCATAAGTCTCCTTGCTCAAAATCACCGAAGATTTTTGTTTGTCGGGGGCGTAGCTGTCGTAAATATAATTCTGAGCGGGTATTTGCTAAGTTTAAACAAAACTTACCAGCAGAGTTTGAGCTAATTTCCGTAGGCTGTTTGGGGCAATGTGGTAATGGTTCTATGGTTTTTGTAGAATCAGACCAAACTTGGTATTCTCAAGTTCATCCTGATGAAGTACCCATCGTCATCAAAAAGCATCTAATCGAGAAATCTCCTGTTAAAGCGATGCTCTACCCTAAATTTCATCCCCAAAAATGATCGCTGCTGCATCATCATGGGATAGTGAAATGTCGCTAAAAGACTGTATTATCGTTCACAATCTTTGGGCTATTCTGGCTTCTATTTTTATAGACAGATCAAATTACGAGTTGGGAGAAACTATTAAAACTAGTGCAGGATATCTAGCCTCTTAATGAACCTACGGACGATGGTGGAATAAATATTTAATGCACTCTATGGTGCGATCTCTCAAGCAATAATTAGTCCGAGCGATCGCTTTACTTAGAAAGAGAAAAAAGGCGACTATATTATTAAGATAAAAATAATAATTTATATATAATGTAGTCAAAAAGCTAAAATAAGCTCAACTGTTCTAAAGCTGGCAGGCAGTCTTTTTCTAAGTTTTGTTTAATTTTATAGTTAGAGATAAACAATTCTTTTCCTTTAGCTGCACTATTTTTTTTATAGTTGTTCATACCATACTGAACTTCCCACTCATATATATTAGAAAATTTAAAATTGTCTCTTATTTCTGAACAATCATCATAAGTAATTAGCCAGGGACTAGAACATTTTTTCATAAACTTACTAAACCTTTTATGCTCAAAAGTAGTGTGTAAATCTCCTTTTTTACCATATAGCTTTGATTTTGTAGCTGTAAAATAAGGTGGGTCTAAAAATAAAAATGTATTTTTATCATCTGGTTTTACTAGATAGCTATAATCTAAATTTGTGATTTTAATATCAGGTAAAATATATTCCAGTTTCTCAAGCCGTTCTATAGAAGATTCAGTAAATCTTTTATAGAATGCTTGCTCAGAAAAACCTCCTGATTCAACTGTACCTGAAAATGTAATTCTATTTAGTACAAAAAAACGAACTGCCCGTTCAAAATCAGACAATTCATCAACGGCAACGTTTATTAATTCATTAAAAAGGTTTTTGCCATCAAGATAACTGTTCTTAATATAAAATATTTCTTTTACCATTTTTTTTAAATCGCTTTGTGCAATTTTCCAGAAAAGAAATAATTCAGGATTTAAGTCATTAATCCAAATTTTTAAATGAGGATATTGCTGTTTTAAATAAATAAATAAAGAGCCTCCTCCGACAAAAGGCTCTCTGAACTCAGAAAAATTATCTGGTAAGCACTCAATTATTTTTTTTATCGATCTAGATTTACCACCAGGATAACGAAGGGGACTTTTAATCATTAAAAAGTAATTTTATATTTACTAATTTTTAATTATATATTTTATCATCATACAGTCTGAGAATTTCCAGAAATTTCTATTTTAAGGTTTCGATTATTTTTAGCTTCCAATGCTAATTTGTTAATTGTCTCAATTTGACCTTTTTTAAAATTATTATTTGAGATAAACGAATCTAATTTGTTTATATTATCAGGTAAAACAATAAGAGCATTTACATTGTTTCCTGTCAGTTTCAGTTTAGGAATAAAATTAACTTCTTGCTCATCTAAAGTCAGAGAATCTAAATTAGAGAATAAAATTAACTTGAACAAACCATCTTGAATATCGGATTTACTGGGTAATAAATCCCTCGAAGCATTTTTTGACTCTTGAATAGTATATGTATCATTCTCATTAAATATTTCATCTGGTGTCAAATAATAAACTCCCCCCAGATAATTTTCAATACTAAAAGTTGCTTTTAAGCCATCAACTAAATATTCTAATTCATGTGAAGTAAGTGATTCACGTTTGCTAGCATTTTGAGAACCTTTAAGAGATATATTTTTAAACTCTTCAAATTCTTCTATGATAGTCTTCAAATATGTATTCATTCCTTGCCGTGTATGTATTAAGACTCCTGTTTGTCGAGAAATAGAATCGTAACAATCAAGTGCCTTTTTAAAAATATGCGTAAATTGTCCTTCAAATAAGTTTTTGTTCCAATGAAGTGCGCTTTGACGATATGTTAGTATTTCCTGAATTTGAGCTTTAACAAATTCATTGTTGAATTTTTGATTAGTTAATTTATTTTTGTTTTCTCGTCTTTTCCTTTGACTTTTTTCTGCTGTCTCATAATAAGCTAATACTATATAAATATTGAGCAAATTCATCCAAGATATTGTAGAGTATTGAATCCGATCGCGATCGCCATCTTTGCCTTCATCTTTAATAACTGGGATAACCGTTATTATTTTTGACGAATCGTAAGTATGATAAATTCTGGCAAAGGGATAACTTCTAGTTCTCTTAGGCGATACCCATTTTGAATATGCTACCTCTGTTGTAGGTGACTTAATCAATCCAGAAGCCTTTGCTTGATTAATATCGAAGTTATCTAAATTAATTACATTTAGTTTATCGTTTAGAAAAGTTTGATAAGTAACTCCCCTAATGAATCCTGTAAAATGTAAAATATCTGTCATATTGTTAAATTAGTAGTTTATTACCTAAAGTTTTTTTGCATTCAGCTTAAGTTAACAGATTTGTTTATGCACGCTAGAAACAAATTATGTTAATAAGCGATCGCACTTCACTAAAAAGAAATTTGTCACAACAGGTAAATCTTGATAAGTTCTCGATCTTCTTCCAATAAAACGCGATCGCAGCTAATTTTTGCTTATCTGGGAGTATTAACAATTATTTTGACCGTATTTACTGCTGCTGTTCACTTTACTTTTATCTAGAGTCTAAAGCTCAAAGTCAAATCATGATATATTTCTTGATATTTATAAAATGATTATTAATGACAAAAGATGAAAAGCCTTTAATTAGCGTAATTATACCTACCTACAACCGTGATGACGTAATTCATAGGTCAATAAGCTCAGCTATAAAACAGTCTTATCAAAAGATAGAAATTATTATAGTTGACGATGCCTCTACTGATAATACATCTCAAATTATCCAACAAATAAACGATACTAGGATTATCTATATCTGTCATCAGATTAATCTTGGTGGCTCAGAAGCCAGAAATACAGGTATTAAAAATGCTCAAGGAAAATTTATTGCTTTTCTTGATTCGGATGATGTATGGCTACCAGATAAATTGCAACATCAATTAGCTATTATCTCTCAACAGAAATGCCAAGATAATTTAGTTTGTTATACTCAGTTTCAAAAAAGCTCTCAGGTATTTTATCAGCGATCGATATTGCCTGCAAAGGGTAAACAAAAACAAGAAACAACACCCGAATACTTTTGGCTATCTGGAGGGGAAATGTTAACTAGTACCTTATTAATTTCTCGTACTTTAGCTAGCCAAACTTTATTTCAGACTGGATTAGTTAAACATCAAGATCTAGACTTTGTAATTAGGTTAGAAAAACAAGGAGCAAAATTTATTTTTGTACCCCAAGTTTTAGCAATCTGGCATAATGAGCCAAGATGCGATCGCATTTCTCGCCAAGTTAATTATCAAGCTTCCCTTGATTGGATTCAGCAATATCGTCAGCACATTTCTGAGGATGCTTATCAAGGCTTTTTGCTCAAGGAAATTGTGCCAAAAATGATTAAAGAGTCAACTAATAAATCTATCGCAACTAACTTAATTTTTCAAGCCTGGCGAAAGGGTATTATTTCACCATTTTATAGCTTATATTTACTACTTAAGTCGTCAATTCCTCGTAACTATCAACGACAAATAAAAAAAATAATCAAACAAAATTAAATTTAATTACTTCTTACTTTTTACTTCTCTCTAGCCATGCTCGATCAAACCTTTGAGAAAATAAAAAAAATTCAGAATATTGCCGAATTAAAATTGCCAGTATTATTTTTTGGGTTTGCTGTTTGGGTATCATTTCCGATTTTAGGAATTATTCCCCTGCTTTTAGCTATTCAACTAGATCTTTTAAGACCATCCAAAAAGTACAGCAAGCTTTTATCTTTAAATAATCTTGTTTTAATTTTAATTATCTTAACTATCTCAATTTATCTTACTAGCATTGATGCTTTTGCTGATACTAAAGTTTATTTAGATATTTATGATAATTTAGATCGCCAAAGTCCTTTCGATAACTATATTTCTAAGGATCGCTTTGAAGTTGTCTTATTTTTATTTTTTGCAGTTATTCACTACCTGAGCAATGAATCTACGTTTTGGTGCTTATTTTCCTTTGCCTTATTTAATAATTCTGTAATCGTTTTTTATATTAGTAAAAATTTATCGCCGAGGTATTATCCTACTTTACTTATAATCCTTTTTTCTAGTTACTTTTATTACTCACAAGTATTTTATATGCGTCAGTTTTTTTCTCTTGTTTTTGTACTAGCTGCGATCGTTAGTATGGAATCAAATTGGATTTTATTTTGGATTTTCTCTTTGTTAGCAATTTTTTCTCATACTAGTAGCTTTATTTATATAGGAGTTTGCTTAGGAGTTCAATCAGCAGGAAATATTAGTCGAATTATTAAAAAAATTAAATGGAGAAAAAAAGATAAGATTTTTTTATTTATTGCTTTAGCATTAGCAGTAATTACCTTGCTGTATTTTGTGCTGCAAATATATAACAATCCTAAAAGTATATATCGATTTATAGATAGTATTTTAGAGCTTGTACCCAAAGCTCAAATAAGTAGATCGATACAGGGTAGAGTCGAAAATAATGATCGACGAGATACGGAACTATTTAGCTTAAATATTTTTCTGGCTATTGCTATCTTGTCTGTAGGAATTTTTATAGTATCTAGAAATTACAAAAAAATCACCCTTAAAATATGGTCTTTTATCTCTATTTATTTGGTGTCGTTATTACAAATTTTGTTTATTTTAGTGACAGGATTTAATCAAAGAATCGCTTATTTATTCTTAGCTTTTTTTGGTTTATTTTTTTGTATAGGTTTAGATGACCAAAAGTTAAATGAACCTAATAAAATCAAAAATTTTGCAGTAGTTTCTGCCATAACCATTTTTATGGCGGCATCCAATACATTTAACTTTATTGGGGTTCAAGCAAAGATGCAAGATATTGTAGGCATAACCTTTTTCGATAAGCATCCTTTGGGTGTGTCTTTATTCGATTATATTGTTTACTTTTTTCAGTCAATTTAAAAGTTTTGCAAGCAATATTTAGAAGTTGCAAAATTCAATATTTTCCTATAGTCCAGTTAAGCAATAGTATAGTCATTCCAAATAAAAACCATACGAAAAAAGAAAACTACGAGAAAGGACTTGTCCGCATCTAGTGCCTCAAACTCTTCTGACCTCTGACCTCTGACCTCTGACTTAAAACCAGTCAATCATGAGGAAATTAATTGGAATGACTATAATACCATTTCTCCTTAACGTTGCACTCTTTTATTCTGAGTTTAGATCTCACGCAGAGACGCAAAAGAGTTAAATCTTAGAAGAGTGCATTGTCATAGAGAAGTGGTATAAAATCGCCAGTTTCTAGATTTCGGTTGGATAATAAATCTGGGCGTTGGTAAAAGATAACTGTTCACTAGTTAGTTGAAATTTGCCGATTAAGAATAACAATTTTCCACTGTCCAAGTTGACTAGCTTGAAAAGCAATTTTACTACCGTCACCGTTAATTGTAGGATGGGAAACAGAGCCTTTAATGTTTACAGTTAATAGCTCTGTTTTCTGTTGTTGGCGATCGTAGACAAAAATATCTGTTTTTCCTCTTTCTGTAGAAACATAGGCAATATAGCGAGCATTATCACTCAAGGCAGGTTGATCTTGACTAGAATCTCGACGATTGAGGTTGGGCAAAGATACAAGCTGTTTAGATTCTAAGTCGTAAAGAAAGATATTTCTCCTACCACGACGATCTGAGGCAAAAGCTAAGTAACGACCATCCGAACTATAGGCAGGATATTCTTCTACAGAATTGCTGTTAATACCACCAGGAATAATTTCTGGTTGAACCAATAAACTACTGCTACAACCATTGAGCAAAAAAAAACTTAGCAAGAATAATCTTAAAATCATACTTGACAATCTACCTCCAGATAAACTCGCATTTCTCTGGCAAACTACGGCAAAACATACTACGATTATGCGTTTTGTTTTTTAGATAAAATGTAATTTATCCTCACTTCTCTATCTTCTGATCTTTAAAAATTATTCAAAATTAACAGACGCAGAACATCAGTTAGTAAACTAATTATCTAGCCTACTTTTTAATTTTAATTTGATATTTGGCAACATTCCAAGATCGCCATTATTTAATTGATTTATAGATAAATTTGACTAGATATATATGCCCTGATTCTATGGTTTTCCGTATGAGTAGTTTCACTGTTAATAACAATTAAATTAATACCATGCTTTTTAGGTGTTTTTACTATTTTTCTTGTAATATGAATCTTAATTATAAAATTCCCTGAATTTAATATTTTGTTTATCAATGCTCTACAGTAAACAACAGTCAAAATATTTATCGACCTTATTAGTATATAATCGTACCTCCCGTATGGTTATTGTCTCTTTACTAATTATTGGAGACATTCTTGGTTTATTATTATGTTTCGATCTAGCTCTTAAGCTGCGACTCTCCGAATCTCTTGATTTGAGATCGCCAGTTCTTCATGCTTTGATAGCTATGTACCTATCTGGATTATATTTAACCGATACTTACAAGCTCAATAGACAGGTTTCAGACGTACGCCTTTTAGAAAGAGCCGTCTTAAGCATTGTGGCAACTATAGCAGCACTCACTTCTGCTATATACCTTACAGGCTTGTGGGGTAGTGAGTTTCTAGTTGGCAGAGGCGTACTATTAATTAGCGTGTGCCTTTTTTCTATTTGGGCAGTATCCAGCAGAATGGTTGCTGATAAATGGTTTAAGGCAAATCAGCAAAATAGTAGATTTTTAGTGCTAGGAGACTATCAAAAAGTTATCGAGTTTGGTAAGGAACACCGCAAGCTAAATTCCCGTACTGAATTTGTTTCCTTTTCAGATAAACTGGCTACCAATAGTTCTAGTTCTCTGGAGCAAAACTTGAGAAGTGGAGATAACAACTCTTTAGTTTTAGACAAGATAAATAGTTTAAGCTCAACTTGGAAACAGCAATATTGGTCAGGAATTTTGATTGATGGCGCAGAGCGTAATTTATCTGAGCAAATGATTCGAGAATTAATGGATATGAGGCTCAAAGGTGTATATGTCTGTAGCATAGCTGATTTTTGCGAACAGTTTTGGCAAAAAATTCCTCCAGCTTATGTTCAAGATGACTGGTTTGCCTTTACCTCTGATTTTAATATTTTACATAACCGCATTAGGGCAAAATTAAAGCAGCTAATCGAGTTTTTGGTTGCAGCAGTTTTGTTGATTGCGACTTTGCCTATTGTAGTCCCCATTGCCTTAGCCATTAAGTTTAGCAGTGAGGGCCCAATATTTTATTCTCAGATAAGAACGGGTCTAAATGGTAAAAAGTTTCGGGTATATAAATTCCGTTCTATGTACCAAAATGCTGAGGCTAAAGGTATTCAGTGGGCAAAGAAAAAAGATCCTCGCATTACCCCTGTTGGCAACTTTATCCGCTTAACTAGAATTGATGAATTACCGCAGCTTTGGAATGTCTTTAAAGGAGATATGAGCTTGATAGGACCCCGTCCTGAGCGTCCAGAATTTGATATTAATCTCAGAGACGAAATACCTTATTATGATGTTCGCTATTTAGTTAAACCAGGTATTACTGGTTGGGCGCAGGTTTGTTATCCTTATGCTGCTTCGGTTGAAGATTCGTATCAAAAGGTAGCTTACGATCTTTACTACATCAAAAATTACTCTCTTTTTTTAGACTTATCGATCGCCTTGAAAACTCTCAGGGTAGTATTCTTAGGCAAAGGCAGATAACTATTTCTTGCTCTCGATCAAACCATATATTTTGCTTAAGGGATTACTTGCCAATACAAAAACGGCTAAAAATACGTTCTAATACCGACTCTGTAATATCTTCTCCTGTAATTTCTCCCAAAGCTTGAATTGCGCCTCTTAGATCGATTGTCCAGAAATCTAAGGGAAGTTGGTTAGCAACAGTTTCTTGTACTTGCTCTAAAGATACTTTGGCTCGAATTAGGGCGGAGGCTTGCCTTTGATTAACGGCTATTTCAGCATCAGCAGCAGTTGCCCCTTGATTAACTAAAGACAAAATTGCTTTTTCCAAGTCTTCAATTCCCTTATGGTTAGCTGCGCTGGTATGAACTACGTGCTTGATTTCTGAAGGATAGACATTTTGAGGAATAGCTAAATCAGTTTTATTAATTACTAAAATTAGGGGTCGGTGTTTTACCTGGTGATATATTGCCCGATCTTCGCTTGTCCAACCTGTAGTTGCATCGGTGGTTAACAGGATCAGGTCTGCTTTGGCTGCTGCGGTACGCGATCGCTCTACGCCTATCTTTTCGACTGTATCAGCAGTATCTCTAATCCCTGCGGTGTCTAGCACCTTAATCGGTATTCCTCCTACAGCTAGAGTAGATTCAATTACATCGCGGGTAGTACCAGGAAGCTCGGTGACTATGGCGCGATCGCTTTTACTCCAGGCATTGAGCAAGCTAGACTTGCCGACATTTGGACAGCCAACGATCGCAACTTTTAAACCACTCCTTAATAATTCGCCTTGCTCGGCGGTGGCTAAAACATTTTCAACCTGAGTTAAAACAGCCTCTATTTGTTGTTTGGTTTCAGCCTTATCTAAAGGTGGTAAATCATCTTCAAAATCGATGCGAGCTTCTACCTCTGCCAATATATCAAGACAGGCAGCCCGTAAATCACTTATAGGACTACTTAATTTTCCCTGTATTCCTGCCAAAGCTAATTGGGATGCTTCAACTGACTGGGCAGCAACTAATTCGGCAATACTTTCTGCTTGGGTTAGATCGATTCTGCCGTTGAGAAAAGCTCTTAAGGTAAACTCGCCTGGCTGTGCCAATCTTGCTCCTTGAGCAATACATAATTGTAAGACTGATTGGACTGCCATAATGCCTCCGTGACAGTGAAATTCAACTACATCTTCGCGGGTAAAAGAGCGAGGCTGAAGCATTAATAGTAGCAGTGCTTCATCTACCGTCTGTTTAGTCAGGGGATGACGGACATAGCCATAAATAATTCGATGAGTTGACCAATCTTGTTTTCCTGGGGCATAAAATAGGGCTTTAGCGATCGCTAGAGCTTTTGCTCCTGATAAACGAACTATACCTACACTGCCCTGCTGAGGTACAATTGCCGTGGCGATCGCTACTATAGTTTCTCCTTGAATTAAAGACATTTAATCTGCCCGATCTGAACTAGCCTCATACGTTACATATTAACCTTTTAGTCTTGCTTCGTAGAAGTAGGAAGTAAGAAGTGTTAATTTCTTATAGGACTTACGCATCTGCCCCCTAAATCCCCCAATCCTGGGGGACTTAAGATATATTCTCCCCCAGATTTGGGGGCTGGGGGGCGAAATTAATATCGTTGCGTAAGTCCTGTCTTATTTTTGTTATCTTAAATTTTTGCAAGATAAGTTGAAATTCAAATTTAAATTATGAAAAAAGCAGTAGTTTTACTTTCTGGAGGTTTAGATTCGGCTACCACTGCTGCAATTGCTATTGAGCAAGGTTATCAGTTAATTGCTCTTTCTTTTCGTTATGGTCAAAAACATCATAAAGAGTTGGAATCTGCCAAAAAAATTGCCACTGCCCTCAACATCCAAAAGCATTTTATTGTCGATGTTAATTTATCTCAATGGGGTGGATCTTCATTAACTGATGACTCGATGACTATTCCTCAAGCTGGTTTGCAAGCAGATGTAATTCCTTCTACTTATGTACCAGGGCGCAACACGGTTTTTATTGCGATCGCTCTTTCTTTAGCCGAAGCTCAAAATGCTCAAGCAATTTACCTGGGCATCAATGCAGTAGATTACTCTGGCTACCCTGATTGTCGTCCTGAATATTTACAGTCATATCAACGTTTAGCTGGTTTATCATCCAAAGCTGGAATTGAAGGTCATGCCCCGCAGCTAGTTGCTCCTTTGGTAGAAGATTCTAAAACAGATATCGTGCGACGCGCCCTAAATTTAAACGTTCCCATTGCCGATACTTGGTCATGTTATCAAGGTGGAGATACCCCCTGTGGTTTATGCGATTCTTGTCGTATCCGCGATCGCGCTTTAATTGAAGTCGGACGCTCTGATTTGGTTACTCAAGCACTCAATTATGATTGAATCATTAATTTCTATTTACTCTGCGTAATGTTTTAATAGTGAATAAAGTTTGATATACTAATTGAGCATTACGCGAGAATGTAGGGCGACATAGCCAAGTGGTAAGGCCGTGGATTGCAAATCCATTATCCCCAGTTCAAATCTGGGTGTCGCCTCTCAAAGTTTGTGATCTGGTTAATCACAATGAGAATAAAAGCAAAAAACAGCCAGGAAGATTGTAGTCACCAAAAATTTTGGAGTTGGCACTAATCAACAATCTAACGATAGTGCGATCGCGTTAATTGGTTAGCCTTAGACGGGAATTGTGGCTAAAGGTGTATCTTCTAGCAAACAATAGGGACGACTATAAGACAGAGGGGACTCTAATGAATGCTGTACCAAAAAATCGGGATTACTCATAATTTTTTCAGTTGCTCCATCATAAACAATCTGACCTTGACTTAAAACGACAGTGCGATCGCAAAGTTCTAAAGCTAAGTCTAAATCGTGGGTTGCTACTAGTTGAGTTAAAGATAAGTTTTTTAATAGCTCGATTAATTGACGACGAGAACGAGGATCCAACTGTGCTGAAGGTTCATCTAAAACTAATACTTGAGGTTCCATTGCCAAAACTCCAGCGATCGCAATTCGTTTTTTCTCTCCCCCCGATAAATTTTCGGTATTTCTTGGCCCATAATATTCTGAATCGATATCTACCATCATCATTGCTTTTTTAGCTCGCTCGCTTAACTCTTCATCTCGCCAGCCACGGTTTTTGGGACCAAAAGTAACATCATCCCAAACTGTAGGCATAAATAGCTGATTATCGGGATTTTGAAAGACTAAGCCGACAAAATTACGAATATCGCGCAAAGTGTCTGAATTTATGAACCATTCACCCACTTTTATCCTGCCTGCTTGGGGCAGAATAATTCCATTGAGGTGTAATTGTAGAGTTGACTTGCCTGAACCATTAGCACCAATAAGTGCTACTCGTTCACCCGCTTCGATGGCTAAATTAATGTTGTTTAAAGCTTTAGTTCCATCAGGGTAAGTATAGGTAAGATTTTCAATAACGATTGGATTATGGTGCATTAAAATTTGAGCAATTAATTTTTAGTTAGCCAAAAGTTGCGATCGCCCCCTAAATCCCCCAAGTATGGGGGACTTTAAACTCTTTTCCCCCAGATTTGGGGGGCTAGGGGGGCTAAATTCATTGAACTGCGTAAGTTCTAAAAGAATTAAATTTAGCAGATAACCAGATAAATTTTCTCTGCTACCACTGCGGTAAATAAATAGCTTGTCCTAGCAGTGCTAAAGCTGTGGTCAAGGTGATTACAGTTGCATCTATCCGTCCGCCAGATGGTACTTTTTCGACTACAGGTACTCCCTGATAACCACGGGCTTGCATTGCTTGATATACTCGTTCTCCGCGTTCGTAAGTACGAATAAATAAAGTACCCATCATGTTGCCAATAACGACCCGTTGCCAAACATTACCGTTAGCTAAGTTGCGAGACGCAGCAGCTTTACGCATTGCCTGAAACTCTTTAATTAAAACGCCGATATAACGATACATCGATGCCAAAGTGGCAACCAACAGTGGAGGTACTCGTAGGGCGGTCAAAGCATTAAGCAGGGCAGGAACTGAAGTAGTAAGAGTTAGTATGTTTAGCGTTAGCAGCGATAGTAAAGCTTTGATCGTGACACTACCTAACACAGTTAAGCCTTCGGTGGTAATTCGTAGTATTCCCCAAGACCAAAGAACTTCACCACCGTCTCGAAATAAAGTTCCTAGTAACACAGCACCAATAAAAGCAAACTCGACGGCAATCCTTTTGAGCAGTATTTTTTTGGTTACGCGACTAAAAAAAACTACACCGACTACTCCTAACCCGTAGATTGCCCAAGTCCACCAACGTCCATTTGGGGTTAGGGCGATCGCAAATACCATCAGAAGCGCACACAACAAGCGAGTACGGGGAGCGAGAGAATGCCAGGGAGTAGCTTGTTTGCTATCGATGTCTAAATGAAACGCCCCAAGGTGTAGCAATAGCATCCACTTACTTCCTCATTAATTTAATTTGCTTCGTCACTAGATCGAGCAGAGATATCGGAATCGGCAGATGAATGGGATTTTTTGACCACTAATTTGCCAATTCCCCAAGCCAAACCAAAAGTAACCAATGTTCCAATTAACCCTGCCATGGGTGTAGCTATTCCTTCGGGTACGCCTTTAAGCGCGTATTGGTCAAACACTTGAGCAAAAGGCAATTTGTGTGCTGGAGAGTCTTCAGCAGCTTTATGTCCAAACTTTAAATCTTGGGAAACGCGATCGAGTCCATCGGGATTTGGACTAGCAAAAGGAGAAACAAAAATGGCAATTAGTAAGGCAATACCTAAGCCAATAATAATAAAAGCGAAGTTACGATCTGGATGTTTATTACTCATAAATCTAAAATCCTATTTAATTAGATCTATCTAATTAACGCTGTGCTAGTGAACGTGAACGAGATAATTTGTTCTGGCGAGGATCGTAAAGCAAATCTGGTCGAGTTCGCCAAATAAAACTAACTACCGCTAAGGTAATTAATGCTTCCCCGATGCCAATTAGGAGATGCCAAAATGCCATTGCCGATATGGCTACGTTTAGGGGAACAGTTCCGGAGAGGGCTAGTTCTATAGCAACCAAAATTGAAGCAATAAATACACTTGTCCAAGCACTTACGGTGGTAGCGATCGCCATTGAGCGCCAGCTATCACGACCGAGCGCCGAGCGAATTGCTCGATAAAGGTAGTAACCGCCAAAAGTGCCGATTAGCCCCATATTGGTAATATTTGCTCCTAATACGGTAATACCGCCGTCTTGAAAGATCACCGCTTGAACGATAAACACTACGCTTACTACCAAAGCACCTGCCCAAGGACCGAGTAAAATTCCTGCTAGCGTCCCGCCTAATAAATGACCAGAAGTTCCTCCTGGTATGGGAAAATTAATCATTTGAGCCGCAAAGATAAAAGCAGCGCAGACTCCCATAATGGGAACTGTCCGCTCTTGATATTTGCTTTGTACTTGGTTTAAAGCGACAATAATTAGGGCGATCGCAATAACCCAAGTAATTAAACTAACTGGCAGATTCAAAAAGCCATCTGGAATATGCATTGCCAATTGAGGCTGCCAATTCCAAAATAACCAGTTATTGAAAGATATAGTAGATAGCACAATACTAATTGTTTGTATTTTGTAGATTTTGGCAATATTTCTAGTTATTGCTATTTCTTTTGTAGATTTTAAGTATTTTTACTAAGTAAAAGCAATCCCGTGGGGGGGTATTTTGGCGATTTCTACTAAAAGATTTAATTTTTTACCTATTACCTATTACTTCCGCACAGCGGTATTAGTTAAGAGCTTTTTCTGAATTTTCGCTGGAGTTCAAAGCAGCAAACTAAGATAATTGCAGTCAACAAAGGGAATAAAAAACGAATTGCTCGATATGCCAAAAGTGAACCTAAAATATTGGCTGTAGGAATTTTGGGCAGCAAAAATACAATGACGGTTTCAAATATGCCAATTCCACCAGGAATATTACTCAAAATTGAGATCGTCATACCAAATAAGTAAATACTAAAAAAGCTCAGGTAAGATTTACCTACATAGTCAGGAATTAGGCAGTATAAAACTGCTGCTGCCAACCCCCAATCTAATGATAATATGGCAATTTGAGATAAAGAAATAGCAAGCTTAGGAAAACGAATTATCTTTCTGCCAATTCTTAAGCGTTTTCTACGTCTGCATAAAGATAGATAAATTCCGATTAAGATTAAACAAACAATTCCTAGATAGCGAATTAATGAGATATCAAAACTTATAGATTTAGGTAACTGTAGAGGATTAAGAATAAATGTCAGACCACTTAAGGTTAATATTCCTAGCCAAAAAGTAAGATTACCTAAAGCAATTATCTTGGCAATACTTTTATTTGGGACACCCCAGGTAGAGTAAAAACGATAGCGAATTCCTCCGCCAATAAGTAGAGTAAAACCTGTAGTGTTGCTAACCGCATAGGTGATAAAGGTGGTAAATAAAATTCGCTTGATGCTCAGATAATACTTAAGATGTAGAAAAGCAATTAAATCATAACTACTAATTACCAAACAATCGAGAATAGTAAAGCCGATCGCACTATATAATTGGCGATCGCTTATCCTAGATAAGCTATCTAAAATATCATCCAGGCTATATCGCCCTAATTCTCGGTTGAGTATATAAAGACAGAAAACCAGCAACAAACATCCCAAGGCAGGATACAGCCAACGAGTCAGGCGATCGCGATTCATTAATTAGTTAGAGTTATTGACAGGCACTTCTTTACACTTGGTTGATTTCAGTAAAAACAACTAACAAGGAAGAGAACTATCAAGCAAATCCTTGTAAATATACTGTTGTTATTTATGGCAATAAACAGGATGATAATTTTGTTCACTAAATAAAATAGTCGAACACGAAGTTTTTTTGCTGTTAGCCTAGCCAAAAATAAATATTGCTCTTCATAGCTAGCCTAACCTAATAGTCTTGCTCCATAACCTAGCTTCAAGGCTAGGTTTTTTTTGTCAGAACAATATTGTAAATTGTAACCTTGTGAACATAAAAATCAACTCAATTGCAAGCTTAATTAGAATCTCCACCAATTGTGACATTTTTAATTCTTAAGCTAGGTCCACCACAGCCCACAGCCAGACCAGATTGACCTCCCTTACCACACCCTCCAGACTCGTCCCAAATGAAATCATCTCCAATTGCTTCAATATTAGCCAGAGTTTTGAAAACATTACCAGAAAGAGTAACGTCTTTGACAGGTTCAGTTAATTCTCCGTTACGAATCATCCAGGCTTCTCCGGCACTAAAGATAAATATTTCGCCATTCGTCATTCCACCCAACCAATTGCGGGCATAAACTCCTTTAGAGATTCCTGAAAATAAGTCTTTTACTGGAGTACTTCCTCTACCAATCCAGGTATTAGTCATCCTGACTATCGGCGAGTAGTGGTAGTTGAGACAGCGTGCATTGCCTGTGGGTTTTGTATCTAATCTGCCTGCGGTTTCTCTAGAGTGGAGTCTACCAACCAAAACTCCATCTTTAATTAGTTGGGTAGTGGTAGCGGGAGTACCTTCGTCATCATAATAATAGCTACCCCGATGAATATAATTCTGTTCAGATTCTCTGGGTGCAGCACCATCAAATATTTGTAAATCATCTGCACCAAAACGTTTGCCTATACTCATTGTTTCAAGTAAGTCAGGGTTTTCATAAGCCATGTCTGCTTCAGATAAATGTCCAAAGGCTTCATGGACAAACAGTCCTGTTAAAATAGGATCGATGACTACGGTATAACTATCCCCTTTAATTTTGGGCAAGGACAAGGAATCTACCGCTCTTTGTGCCGCACTCTTTACCTGTGAGTCTAACCCGATTAAATCTTCGTAAGCCTGACGGGAACCAGTTGTTTCTCTTCCTGTTTGAATTACCTCTTCTTTTCTAGCAGTAGCTGAAAAGCGCATTTCCATATCTGACCAAGATTGTTCAATGACGCTGCCTTCGGACGTGGCGATAATGATTTTTTGGGAACTGTCACTGTAGCCCACGGTAGTAGTAGTTAGACAGTCATGATAACCACGTAGTAAGTCATTATAGCGATCGCATAATGCTTTTTTGTCTGCTAAAGGTATTTCACGAGGATCGCTGCCTTGGAGGGGAATTTGACAGACTGCCTGTACAGGTTTAACTGGGGCGAGGATAGTTTTAGAATTTCCTACTATTCTCGCAGCAGTAATTGCCTCCTCAATTCTGGCTACTAGAGTTGTTAAATCATCGAATGCTGCAAAACCCCAACCACCGCGATAGCAGGCGCGAACTTGACCTCCCAAAGCAATACTCTCGCTTAGGGTTTCTATTTTATTGCTACGTAGAAAGATGTTTGTTTCTTCTGCTTGTTCTAAGCGAATAGTCAAAAAGTCAACGCGATCGCTATAGACAGCGATCAGTTCTGTTAATCGATTTTTGTGTTCAGCAAATAGCTTAGACATCACAATTTTAAATAGGCTTAAGCTTAAAGTTTACCGCTTTTTCAAGCTTGATAAATTAAACCTAATATTTAACAGCTACCTAAACCTTAATTTTGTAGCAAAGGTAAGCATTGATCTAGTTTTTCATCTAAATACAAAGATTGAGGATAATTAATTGCCAAATCCGTAGCTTCTAAAATGATGGCAGCATCACTCTCTTTGGTGCAGAAAGAATTGACTCCTAAAGAATACAAAAGCTCAATTACTTCTGGATGTTGATAATCACTCCAGTGAATAAAACTTGTTTGGGGCGAGATAGCTTTGATTAAGCCCAAGTTATTAGTATCGGATTCTTCTTCAATATCAAAAAATAAGACATCAATGGTCATCTCACCATACATTAAAGAAAATACCTGTTCTGAATTATCTAGCAAAATTATCTGAAGATTTGGTCTGGCAGCTTTTATAAGTTGATTTAACTGTTGTCCTTGTTGTCTATGGGGTTCAATTATGATGACATTTGATGATTTAAATGATGATGCTTTTAAGGATAAAATATCATCTAGCATAATTTTTAAAACGTATATTTTGCGTATATTTATTTAGATATTATTACACATTTTATTTATCCTTAAGTATTTTTACGGTCAATTGTTGAAAAGTTGATCTAATTGCCTCTCTTTTTAAAATTTGTTTAAAGATCTTGTCTAAGTATTTAGACGCTAAAAACAAAATAGTTAATTTAAAATATTTAAATCAATAGGCATATTTTTTACATTCTGTTACACTAGTGAGCGTAATTAGAAAATAAAGCAAAAAGCTTGTTAGTTGAGACTGAGCAGAGGAAGCAGAAAAAGGTGTAAATAGCTTTATTAGCAATTTGCATATCTATCTGTTTAAAACTAACCAAAATTGCTGACAGATTTTTTTGTAACTCAAGCCCATTTTTGATAATGTCTATCAATCCAATCAGAATTAATGGCGAAAAATCATTCGTCGTCGAAAAGCTGCCAAAAATTTCCTTAATACCCAATAAAACTAGCCAAATCTTGTATAAGCTAGATTTTATAAATTCTCAAGAATGGCTGCTTTTAGGTATTATCAGTACTATCTGCTTAGTTTTTATTATTGGTTCTTGTATTTGGATTGCCTAAATAAAGGTAATTAGGTAATAAGCAAAGATTTGAGCTGCCAAGCTATTTACTATCCTAGATAGCTAGCGAAAAGATAAACTAGAGGTGCAATAGCGATCGCAGGTAAAAAGGAAGCAACGCGAATTTTGACTATTTCTAATAAGTTGCAGCCGATCGCCATAATCATTAGACCGCCAATGCCCGAAATTATTAATAGATAAGGATTATTACTAGGATCGGGAATAGTATCGGCTACTAAACCAACAATTAAAGATAATCCGCCTTGATAAATCCAGATTACCAAGATAGAAAAAGCAACTCCAACGCCATAAATATTTGCCAGCGCAATCGAAATTACTCCATCCATAGTTGCTTTTAAAGTTAATAAAGTATCGTCGCCATTTAAACCGTTGTTAAAACTGCCAATGATAGCCATTGGACCAACACAAAATAGTAAACTACTAGCAACAAAACCTTCGGTAAACAATCCTTTACCGCGAAACTTTTTCTTCAGCCAATTACCAATATTGGTGAGTTTTTCTTCAATTTGTAACAATTCTCCCGCAACCCCTCCTAACACCATTGTCAGTAGCCCTAGAATTGCGCCATCAATACCGCCAGACTGAACTTTCCCTAGGCTGTTTGCCATAGTTAAACCGATCCAAATCGTCAATAAGCCAATGCCTTGAGTAATGATAGTTTGTATCTTAGGAGAAAGGCGATCGCTTAATAATAAGCCAAAACTAGTACCTAGCAACACGGTAATGACATTAATCCAGGTACCGCTTGTCTTTGCCCAAAAGTTTAAATTCGCAATCAGGTAGATTGATAAAATAACGTTTAAATAAATATTTATACAAGCCTGGGTTAATTATCACACAATGAAAAATATGCTGATTTATCATTGTTCTGTGTCGGTTTAAACTATTTTAAGTTGCTTGCCAGCAACGATGCTGTAGCCACAATCCTGCAATCAGTCCCAACGATAATATTCCAATGAAGTAGAGTAAGCCGATAAATCGCACGGATAGCGGTGGAGCGATCGCTTCTACGTCAATTTCTCTTGATGCTAGCAATGGTTTAAATTGCCGACCATTCGGTTGAGGCGATACTTGCACTTCTATCTTGTGGGGTGCGCCGTCAAAAAGCTGCTCTTGCCACGATAACACTCCCTGGGCATCAGGAATACCTTGATGAGCGAAAGCAACCCAATTATTTTCCAACTGAATAGACTTAATGGCAAAAATCGCATCACTGACAGGTTGATTCGTTTGACTATCCATGAGTTTTGCCTGAAACGAAGCCATCTGACCAACCGCAGTACTATCATCTCCAGTCAATTCTAATTTCAATCCTTGGGACTGCACTAAGCTAGGGTTGTCCGTTGTGGGCGTTTCTTCACCCATTGTCATGCTTCCCTTTGCTTGGACTAATTCAGCACTCAGATTAAAGAAAAACAGGGTAGCGATCGCCAAGACAGTTACGCCACTCAGTAGCAATCGAACTCGTCGAGGTGCAATTTCTCCAGCCTGGATTGCTTGACGACCACCGATAATCCATCCGCCAACAAAGCCAATCGCCAGTAACACAATCAAAACGAATGGGAAATAGCGAAATTTAAGCGGATTTTCGGGAACTTTTAAAGTTAATTTTTGAGCGATCGGCGCAAAAGCATTAGCTATAATTGGAGAGACGGTAGCTTGCAATTGGTAAGTTCCTCGAATAGGAAAAACCTGCTGGATTTGAAACTCACCTGTTGGTGTATCTCCTTCAATATCCAATAGCTTCGTTCCTTCAACAATTGGAAAATCTGTCGTAAACCAAGGAGTTGGGGCAGGAGTCAGAATTTGTAGATGATATCGAGCATTTTGCAAGGGCGCACCCGCTGCATCTCGCGCTTGAAACTTTAGTTTTACAGGTGACTTATACTGCCCCGATCCTAAATATTCTGTTGCTTCGGCTTCTAGGGGAATTGCTTGAGTGATGGGTGGCTCTGTAATTAACTGTACAGAAGCTTGGGGTGATTGAGAAAATCTCATGATTGCGTAAAATGCGATACTGAATGCGCAAGCCAAGCCTACTAACGTAGACCATTTAAATTTCGACAACATAATGAAAAACTCTTGTTAATAATGAACTCAAAAATCAATGACAACTAACACCCAGGGTGTGATGTCGAAGGGAATGAACTGCATCATGAACAGGAGGATAAACACTGAAATAAACTAGCCAGATAATCAGCGACCACAGCGCAACGTAGAGGATTGCTTGGGCTGGCATCGACAAAACGAACTGTTCGGTTCGTTGCCATCGTGAAACTTGCAGGGAATTTCTCATTCTGTACCTCGCAGATGAAACAGTGTGGAATAGACATCGGCGGGCATTCTGGCTCAGAAAGCGCGATTGCTTTCATTACAGTTGCGGGACAGCGTTGGACTTAAACCAAACTTTCCCCGTTTCCTCTGGCGACTGCTTCTCGCGCAGAACCGATGAATTGTTCTGGGATTATATCAATGTTGAGGAACACAAGAATATTAAAAGAATATTAAAAAGTCAAAAACTTAATGTTAATCGCTATACGACTGTCTCAAAACATTGCCAACACCAATAATTTAGGAGACAGAACAAGGTGTTCAACTTTTACTTTGGTCTTTAGTGAGGCTGATGTAAGATATATTTTGGGAATCGGATTCCTAAAACATAAAGGAATAATATCAGGAGATAGCTTTGGATCATAATCAGCCTGAAAAGTTAGCAGAAGTTTTGAAGGTGGCGCGTTCAGTTGCCTGGGGTGCAGCAGATATTCTCAGCTCCTTTTATCATAAAGATACTTCTGATTTGGGCATTAAAGATAAAAAGGATGGTCCAGTTACTGAAGCTGACATGGCTGCCAATAAGTATATTCTAGGTCGGTTTAAAGAAGAACTGGGTACAGAAGATTTTGGTTATCTGTCCGAAGAAACTTTTGACGTTAAAAAAGCTGAACCAGTTGACCACGATTGGGTATGGATTATCGATCCTTTAGATGGTACACGAGACTTCATTAACAAAAATGGTGAATATGGGATGCACATAGCCTTAGCTTATCAAGGTCGCCCTGTAATTGGGATTGTAGCTATTCCTGAAGCCGAAAAAATTTATTTTGCGTCCAAAGGCAATGGTACTTTTGTGGAGACTAAAGATGGCACGGTTACACCCATCAAAGTTTCTGAACGCAACACCATTGAAGATTTATATTTAATCGTTAGTCGATCGCACCGTGACGATCGCTTTCAGCAGCTAATCGATCGTTTACCTTTTGCAGGTAAGAAATACATGGGTGGAGTTGGGGGAAAAATTTCTACCCTTTTAGAACAAGAATCAGATGTTTATATTTCACTCTCTGGTAAATCAGCAGCCAAAGATTGGGATTTTGCTGCACCAGAATTAATTCTCACCGAAGCGGGAGGTAAGTTTACCTACGTTAATGGTGAACCCGTTTATTATAACCAGGGAGATGTTAAACGCTGGGGTTGTATTGTCGCTACCAACGGTCACTGTCACGAAGAACTTTGTACCAAAGCCAGTGCTATTATCGACGAGATCGATTAGGGGTAATTTATAGTACGTCCAAGCTGAATTTGCGGTAGAAATCCTCTTTCTGGAATCGCTTGGGGCAAACGAGGGTAATTGCGATCGCCATACATGGTTTAATCTACTGATTCCAACTGCGATCGCTACCATATTTTTAACTTCACAAACAAAAGGCAGACTTGGTATCAGGGCAAGTAATAAGGCTTTGGCGATCGCCTGATCTTAATCTCTGACAGATAATTTAAGCGCCACAACGACAAGTTGAGCGGCGATTTGAAGATTTCGCGCTTTCGATTCTCTCATCGCCACTCCAATGACTAGCTAGACTGCCTGGATATCGCGACAGCCTTCAAGCCTTTTCAACAACTAATGTTTGAGCAAACACCTGAGAAATTCGAGTTTGAAACCGTTGTCGATGTCTGATTTGTAGAAAAGAACGAGAAATCTGAGTCGAATCTATTTCGCCGAAGCTATAAACTTCAACGGTATGAAGGCTGCTTAATTTCAATTCTTTCTTGACCATTAGTTCAGAAATTGCAGTCGCTCCTACCCCGCTTTCAACCAAGGCTTTGACCATTTCACCACTATTCATCTTTAGAATCACATTGAGCTGGTTGGGATCAATTCCCCAATTCCTCAAAGCCTGCTCAAACTTGGCACGAGTTCCTGACCCTGGCTCACGCAGAATCCATGCTGTTTTTGATAGTTCTGATACTGGAATCCGACTGACTCTAGCCCAAGGATGAGATTGACCGACAACAATGATCAATCGATCATTCCCAACTTCCTTTAGCTCTAGAAGTTCACAAGCCGATGCATCAATTTCTCCCTCAACGAACCCTAAATCGAATTGCCCTTGAATCACACCTGTACAAATTTCAAGTGTGTTGCCGAGTGTACAACACACTTCAATTCCTGGATATTGGCGTTTGAAGTTGCTAATTTTCTTAGGCATCCAATAGTTTGCGATCGTCAAACTTGCCCCTAGCTTAAGTTCACCGCGCTGCAAGTCATTGAGTTCTCGCAATCCTCGTTCGGTTAAATCGACTTGCTCTAGAATTTTTCTGGCTTCAACCTGTAACAATCTACCTGCTTCAGTTATCTCAATGCGGCGACCAATGCGATCGAAGAGCTTCACATCATAACGGTTTTCCAAGTTTTGAATTGCTGCACTGACTGAAGATTGAGTCATGTACAACGCTTCAGCAGCACGGGTAAAGTGCATATGTTCGGCAACGGCAAGAAAAATTTGGATCTGGTCGAGCGTCATTCCCATCATTTCAGCCTTTATAAGATTATCAATCGATTTTAACGATTGTTTCGACCGAAAAGAACATTTGCTACGATGGGTTTAACTTTTTACAGTAAAGGTGTTCTTTCATCACGCTACAGATTATGAAAACACCAAAAAACGCTCTTAACAATTCTGCTCTCTATCGAACTTTACATCAATCCGTTACTCTCCACTTCAATCTGCAACAGCTTCTGTTTTCTAGTTTCGCAAGTTTGTGTCTTACCCCTTGGATAACGGCTTCGTTTTCTCTGATGTTAGGCATGACCACTGCGTTGACGATTAAAAATCCTTTTCCTCAAACCAGTAAACATTTGGCTCGGCTGCTTCTGCAAGTTTGTGTGGTCATGCTGGGGTTTGGTATGGATTTAAAGATCGTTCTCAAAGCAGGTCAAAAGGGTGTACTGTTTGCGGTGTTCACAATCGGGATAACGCTTTTACTCGGTCAATGGTTGGGTCGCAGGTTGAAGATTTCTCAGAAAGCTTCGGTTTTGATCTCTGTTGGCACTGCAATTTGTGGAGGATCTGCGATCGCAGCAGTCAGTTCTGTGATCGTAGCCACAGAACAGGAAATCTCAATCGCAATGGGAACGATTTTTCTACTAAATGCCGTTGCATTGTATATTTTTCCCTTATTAGGTCATCTGCTGCATTTAACTTCCGATCAGTTTGGAACTTGGGCAGGTGTTGCCATTCATGACATTTCGAGTGTAGTGGGTGCAGCATCGCAATATGGAACAGGTGCCTTAAATATTGCAACCGCCGTGAAGCTCTCTCGTGCGCTCTGGATTGTTCCCGTTTCGCTGCTGTTTGCGTTTTGGTTTCGCGATCATTCGACGAGGTATCGACAAACTTCTCATCGCATTCAAGTTCCCTGGTTTATTGGTTTGTTCCTAATAGCCTCTATGATCCGAACTGTGAATCCAACCGTTGCTGATGGGTCGCCTGTGATTACACATCTTTCAGAGATTGGACTCAAGCTAGCGCTCTTTTTGATTGGAGCAGGACTATCGTCTCAAACTTTAAGGTCTGTCGGTTGGCAACCGATCTTGCAAGGAATAATTTTGTGGATGACAATCAGCATCAGTTCGTTAGGCATTATTCTGCTGATAATTCGCTAGATTTTGTTTCAAAAAGTAGGGATTATTACTCTTTAGGAGAGGTGGAATTGAATTCATTGTATTTGCGACAAATAAAATGATAAAGTTCGTCCTATAGTTAATATGACTTTTGGGATGTCACTTAGCTTTGAGAAAGACGCTTTACTGGTGCGCCTCCAAGTAATTCGTCTGTTTCAACTAAAAGCTCGGGAATTTCTTGAGCATAGGGGCTTAATGCTAAACAGGATTGCAAATTTAGCTGCTTTACTCGATCTGCTTTTGCTCCAGGAAACCAATGACCCCCATTAGTAAGCAGGTTATATCGCGCCTGAGCATATTCAATCATGTCGTAAGCCAAAGCTAAATTACGCAACCATAAGATTATCGGCAGATTAATATTGCCTGGAGTCTCTTTGTAGCTTGGTAAACCAACTTGCCAATTATCTAGCCAATCTTTGCCCAATACGGCGATCGCTTCTTGTTCTAAACGCTCTAAAATAGGTGGTAATATTTCATCTGCTTGGTGGAGTAAAGGTAAAACTTTTAGATGTTCATCAAAATCCTCTGGTTTTGCTGCACCCAAGCTTAGGGTATGCACTGGAGGATGAGATAGGCAAAACAAGTCATTAAAGACCATCGGGCTAAGAGGTTGACACAATTCTACTAGCTTGGTTGGTGGGTTATAAAGATGTCCTCCTTTATCTGATGGGGAAATAATAAATACCCCCATATCTTGCCGTTGTGCTGCTTCTATGGCTGACCAATTCCATTGATTAATGTAATACCAATGGAGATTTACATAGTCAAATTCACCAGTTTCAATCGCTTTAGTAATAATTTCTGTAGACCCGTGGGTAGAAAAGCCAATATGTCTGACTTTACCTTCGGCTTTGAGTTTTTTGGCTTCGTCAAGACAGCCCCCAACACGCATAGTTTGTTGAAATGTTTCTTCATTATTAATCCCGTGGATGCCCAAAAGATCTACATATTCCAATTGGCAAAAGTTGAGGGATTGCTGAAATTGACGACGAAATTCTAAAGGGTCGGGCGTAGGAGATATTTTGGTTTGAAAAATTAATTTTTCTCTTGGTAGCTGGGGTAGTATCTGACCTAACTGCATCTCAGAACTACCATAACCCCTAGCCGTTTCAATATGATTTATTCCCAGCTCAAATGAACGCTGAATCGTCGCCTCAAGATTGCGCTGATTAGCTGCGGGTATTTGGGACTGGGGCAAATCTTGCCACTTATATTGATATCTCATGCCTCCACAGGAGAAGATAGACATCTGTAACTCTGTACGACCAAATCGCCGATATTGCATAATCAAACTAGTATCTTTATTCTTTTAATCTCTATCAGTATTATTTTAGGTATTATTTGCTGATGGCAGGGGCAATTAAGGAGGAGAAATGAAAATATTGTTGGTGGATGACGAAACTGAATTAAGCGATCCTTTAAGTAGAATTTTATTACAGGAAGGATATGAGGTAGATATAGCCAATAATGGTGCAGTGGGAATGAAGCTAGCATTGCAAAATCAGTATGATTTGCTGATTTTAGATTGGATGCTGCCTGATAAATCAGGGTTAGAAATTTGCCGTGAGGTGCGATCGCAATTTTTAGCAACTCCTGTACTGTTTTTAACGGCTAAAGATACGGTAGACGATCGCGTTGAAGGCTTAGATGCAGGGGCAGATGATTATCTGATGAAGCCTTTTGAGCTTCGGGAATTACTGGCTAGAGTCCGCGCTTTGCTGCGTCGCTCTAGTTTGGAAACGCATTCAGGTGATTACCCAAGCGATCGCCTAAAAGTAGCAGACATAGAATTGGACACCGCCAATCAGGTGGCATATCGCCAAGGCAAGGCGATCGATCTCTCGGAAAAAGAAATTGAACTGCTTAAATATTTTATGCAGCATCCCGATTGCTTATTAACCCACGCAGAAATCTATAGTTATTTATGGCAAACAGAAGAAGAACCGAGTAGTAATGTCCTGGCTGCTTTAGTACGACTATTAAGACGGAAAATTGAAATTAAAGGACAAGCACACTTAATTCATACGGTTTATGGCAAGGGTTATCGTTTTGGCGTTAGCTGAAATTTGCAGCAAGATCGTCTAAAAGTGACTAATTAATTGCTCGGCAGATTCACTATCCAATGCTTTAGAGAAAAGATATCCTTGTCCCAACTGACAATTGAAGGTTTGTAAAATTTTTAATTGCTTTAAATTTTCAACTCCCTCAGCAATCACGTCAATTTTTAAAGTTCTGGCTAAAGAAATAATCATCTTGACGATTTCAAAATTTTCCTTGTCTTTCAACATTCCTTCAATAAAGGAACGATCGATTTTGAGGGTGCTAATGGGAAAACGATTTAGGTACTGTAAAGATGAATAGCCAGTCCCAAAATCATCAATATTAAAATTAATTCCTCTAGCTTGGATTTGATTAAATAAAGCAATTGTTTCTGGCTTATGATCCATCAGGGTACTTTCGGTAATTTCTAAATTTAGACAATCACCAGACAACTGATTTTTCTTTAAAATTGTCTCTAACTGAGCTAGAAAATTAGGATTTTTGATTTGTTGATTAGTCACATTAACGCTCATTTTCAAATCTGCTGCACCAGGATGTTTAAGCTGCCATCTGTGCATTTGACGACAAGCTTCTTTTAAGACCCATTCGCCAATATTAATAATTAGTCCCGTTTCCTCGGCAATATGAATAAATTTATCAGGAGATAAGAAACCTTTTGTCGGATGATTCCAGCGCAATAAAGCCTCAAAACCATATAAAACGTTGTTGTCAAAAGAAACGATAGGTTGATAATGGAGGGTTAATTCATTTTGCGATAATGCCCGTCGTAAATCGTTTTCAATCTCTAACAGTTCTTTAGTCTCTGCGTACATTTCTTGGTCAAACACCTCATGTCTTGCCTTACCTAAAGACTTAGCGCGATACATAGCAATATCTGAATCACGCAAAATTTCTGAACTATCTTGATATTGATTATTGCCCATAACAATGCCAATGCTGGCGCTAGTAAAGACAGTATGACCTTGAAGAGAGAAAGAGTAAGCAAGCTTAGTTTGAATTCTGCCAGCGATAATATTGCCTTCATCGATGGTTTGAACCTGGTTTAGGAGGATAGTAAACTCATCCCCTCCTAAACGAGCAACAAAATCTTGAGAACGACAACACTGAAGTAAAATTTCAGCCACAGTTATTAATAATTCATCCCCAACTAAATGTCCCAAACTATCATTAACGATTTTAAAGCGGTCTAAATCGATAAATAAAACGGCAAACAGATAATTGGGATCTCTTTTACATTGTTTTAACGCTTCTTCAACTCGTTCAATAAAAGCTGCACGATTAGGCAATTTAGTTAAAGAGTCGTGTTTGGCTTCGTAACTTAATTCAGATTCAACCTGTTTTCTTTTAGTAATGTCACAGATAATTCCGTCTCGGCGATGAGCCTTGCCAGTTTTATAAAAGATTAAGCGACTGCGTTCCCATACCCAGCGAACCTCGCCACTGGGTTGAATAATTCTGTATTCAAGATCGTTGCTATGATTAAGAGTACTAGCTAAAGATAACTCCACGCGATCGCGATCTTCAGGATGAATTGACTCTAGGCGTAAATCAGGATTATTTAGTAATTCTTCAACTGAACGACCATATACCTGCCGTGCTGCGGGATTGAGAAACAGCAAATTACTAGTAGTCACATCCGCCGACCAAACTACTTCTTCTAAAGAATTAAGAATACTCTCTAATCTGGCTTCACTGGCTTGAAAAAGCTGAGTAATTTGTTCACGCTCTTTGATTTCGTGTTTTAATTCTTGATTAGCTTGTTCTAATTGTGCAGTCCGCTCTTGAATCCGCTGCTCTAATTGTGCGTTGAGTTTTTGTATTTCTCTTTGAGCAAACCTAAGTTTTAGCTGATTATCAATCCGCAATAGTACTTCATTAATTTGAAACGGCTTGTCAATAAAGTCTACTCCACCAGCACTCAAAGCTTTGACTCGATCTATCGGATCGTTGCTGGCACTTAAGAAAATAATCGGAATATCTTGAGTAATGCTATTGGCTTTAAGCTGTTCACAAACTTGATAGCCATTTAGTCCTGGCATCATCAAATCTAACAAGATTAAATCGGGAATTACCGAATTAGCCACCCTCAATGCCATTTCACCACTGATCACTCCTTTAGCTTCATAGTTTTCTTTGGTCAAAGCCTCTGACAGTAGATGAAGATTTTCAGGCTTGTCATCAACGATTAAAATCTTGGCTTTAGTCTGTTTTAAAGTGGAAACGCTCATTAGTTAACAAATTTAGCTAAATCAATAATTTTGTCACAGCGAAAATGCTCCACTAAAGTTTCTAATCCTTGAGCAAGGGATTCATATTCAGCAGGAATTTCTGTTAGTAGCTGGTAAATTTCTTGGTTATCTACCTTTATAGCTGCTTCATGTAGTTGCGATCGCCATTTTAAAGACATCACTGCTAAATCTTCAGCGGTTAAATCCCGAAGTGATGACTGCTCATAGCTTGGAAGGCGATCGCCATCTTCATAAAGGTACTCAACTTTTAGATACTGTCCTATTTTTGTTAATAATTCATGGTCATTAAACGGTTTACGCATAAAATCATCACATCCAGCAGATAAAACTTCGACTTTTTCTTCCTTAAAAGCACTGGCAGTCAAGGCGATAATAATCGTTTTTTTGCCTGAAGGCTGGGATTTGATTCGCCTTGTTGCTTCATAGCCATCCATTACGGGCATTCTCATATCCATTAAAATTAGATCGGGATGCCACTTCTGCCATTTCGAGATCGCTTCTTGACCATTTCTAGCTTCTTGGACAGCATAGCCAATTGTTGTCAGCAATGTTTTTAATAGCAAGCGACTAGGAGTAATATCATCTACGGCTAGAATGCAATATTGATGCTGACCTGGAGCTAAACTGATAATTTTTTGCTCAACTGAACCTATGCTAATTGTTTCAGAGATTTGTACATCCTTGGTTCTCACTAAGATATCAAAGTAGAAAACACTTCCTTTGCCTACAGTACTTTTAACCTTAAGCTCTCCTCCCATCAACTCCACAAATTTATGACAGATAGACAAACCTAAGCCTGTTCCTTCGTTGGCAATACGTCCTATTTCCGTCTGTTCAAAAGGAGAAAACAGCCGACTCATTTCGACTGGTTCAATACCAGATCCAGTATCTTCAACGGCAAAATACAAAGAATAGGTATCAGAAAAAAGAAAGTCAATTTGATTTTCTTTTAATTTATTACTATCGTTTAGCTTAACTAGCAAAGTAATTGAACCTTTATTAGTAAATTTGATCGCATTACCCAGCAAGTTAATCATAATCTGACGTAACTTTCCTTCATCAGTAAAAATAAACTGGGGAACATTGCGATCTATGTTAAAAACTAACGCTAAATTTTTTGCTTTCGCTTTTAGGCAGAGCATTTCTTCTAAGCTACTCAGCATTGTGTATAGGTCAAATTGGGTTTCATTGAGGGTAATTTGACCTACTTCAATTTTGGACATTTCTAAAATGTCATTGATTAATCTAAGTAAATGCTCTCCGCTACGGTTAATAATTTTGAGATTTTCTTGATGTTTTTCTTGTAGTGAAGAATCACGACACATAAGCTGAGTAAAACCCAAAATTGCATTTAGAGGTGTACGCAATTCATGACTCATATTTGCCAAAAATTTGCTCTTAGCTTGGTTGGCATTTTGTGCTTGTGCTAACGCTGCCTTAGTGTTTTGAATACTGTCTTCTAATTGGGCTGTTCTTTGTTCTACTTTTGTTTCTAATTCTTGGGTAAAGCTTTCTAGAACTTTAACAATATTGCGATTTGTGCGGGCTAAATGACTAATGATTCGATAAGCCACAAAAATTGTTACTGCTAAAATAAATAAACTGCTTAATAATCTGTAAATCCCAATTTTATTTAAAGATTGTTGATATTGAGCTAAATAATATTCTTCTATTGACTGTAGTTTTTCGCTGAGTTCAATTGATTCTATTTGTTTGAATACATTATTAATCTCTTGCTTTTGATTAATTAAGGTTTTGCCATAATTAACAAACCCAGTAACAACAATTTTGTAGGTCGCAAATTTTTCTTGCTTGAGTAAGCTTTCAATTCTGACAATATGTCCTTGAATAGTCGAGCTTAGGTTACTATTTTGTGATTGGCAATACAAAATAGAGGTGCTTAATAAATCATTAACCAAAGATACTAAACTACTGTTTGATGATAAATTATCACCAAGTATTTGCGGATTAGTAGTCATCTCATTTTTTAGTTGGGGGATATAAGCACAAGATTGATTTAAGGCTATCCGATAATTTTGTAATTGCTCAACAAGTTGACTTTTAGAAGTAAGCAGGGCTGATTCGGTTTCTAACTTACTCTTTAAAACATTTTGCTGTTCTTGATTTAAAAAGTCAGGTGTTTCTTGTAATTTGCTGATTGCTGAATTGGCAAAAGCCCACTGCAAATTGAGGCTATTATCTAACTCTGAATTGAAATATTTTAACTCTAATAGTTTTTCGTCTAAGTCAAATACCTCTTGTCTTGCTGAATGAATAGCTTGCCAGTATTCTTTTGCTGCTTGTTTGTTAAGGGGCAAACTTTGTTTAATCAAAAAAAACATTAGCAAACTGCCAAATCCGCCAACAATAATATAAAAATATATCCCTAGTGAACTCTGTACTTTTCCTGGAGAAAATAAACTCAAAATTCTTTCCTAACTAGTGGCTAAACTTTAATAACACTTTGATAATCTATTTACTTAATTAATTTGAATCAATAATGAGTTACTAAAAAACAGAACAATTAAAGTCACAGATTACTCTGTCGCGTCCGACATCGGAGCGCATTCCCTTGCTAGGTGAGCATTCCCTTGCGTCTCACCCTTTAGGGGGTCGCTCCTCAACAGCGTGGTTCTAGATGCGGAACCAAGTTCCGCTTAAATCTAGTACTAAGAAAATATACTTTGATTTATAGATAATCTACAAAATAACCTTTGCCCTTAACAAGTGTAAATACGGGAATTCTCTGAAATTAAAATCATTACAGACTTAATTATGAATCAATTTCAATCATTGACTCTTTCAAGATAATCTTTATTATTTGTTACTTCTTTAATTCACAGAGTGACAAAAGAGGGAAAATGTCCTAAAAGCTAAAAGCTTAAAACCGATTTACAAATAGTGTAGTGTCTAAACTTGTAACTATTACTTATAACCTCTTGCTTCTTTCAAATTATATTTATAAAAAATCAAAATACTACTGATAAAAAAGCCAATAATAAAACCAAAAAGATGAATATGGAAACTCACTTGAGGTATCAAATTATCAAAAATAAACTGGACTAAAACAATTAAAAGTACCTGCCATAAGCGACGTTTAGCAGTAGGAGAATATCTTTTACGCAACCAGATATGCAGCGAAATTGCCAAAATTGCGCCCATCAAACCCATAATGGCACCCGAAGCACCAACAAGGAAAACATTGTCCAAACCCAACCTAAAAGATAATAAAGAAAATGTCAGCATTGAGCCGACGCCACTAACAAAGTAAATAGTCAAATAAGATTTAGAACCAAGACTCAATTCAATTAAACGTCCTAAAAAGAACAGAGATAACATATTAGTCGCTAAATGAATTGCGCCATAGTGCAGAAAATTTGCCCCAATCAATCGCCACCATTCACCCGCCAGGACTTTTTCAGGAATTAATGCACCCAAATGTTCTAAGGTAATAGGATTTTCGCTGCCTCCAAATTTTATTTCTAGACCATACATCAAAAGATTTAAAGCGATTAAAATATAAGTAGTGTAGGCTATGCGATGATGACTATTTCTCATGGAGCAAATTGGTAACAAGAAAGTATTAAATGTTAAGTGGCGATCGCAAAAATAGTAGATCAAATATTAGTTTGGTCGATCATATCGTTTTGTTTTGCTGAACAAAGATAAACGCAATACTTTTGTTATAAATGAGTTCCCATATATAGATCGGCACAGCAGTAAGATTAATTCTCCTCAAAGTAGTTACTATAGGTAAACTACCCGTGTTTCAATAAATGTAAAATGCCTTTGTTGCGTCTAGTAGCTTTGTTTCTTGGTCTTAGTCTCATTTTGGGGCTATCGATCTGGCTGGTGACATCTTTGTCTCACCTATATATGCAGATCTCATTTACTGCACCAATTCTAGCTAACTTGCTGCTGCTGCTGGTCATAGTCTTGATTGGCTCGATGATGGGCGGATATATTTATTACGTTAATAAATACACTAGAAAAGGATCTAGGCGCAAGAAAAGCAAACGCCAGGTAACCAAAGCCAGAATACCCGAAGAAAAAACTCAGGTAGCTGCCCAAAATCTTCAGGCTTTAAGACAGCACGTAGGAAAAATACAGGACAAAATTGCTCAAAAAGCCCTATTAAATAAATCTAAGCAGATTGAGGCAGATTTACAACGGGGAGAAGTTAAAGTAGTTATTTTTGGTACAGGATCGGCAGGTAAAACCTCTTTGGTAAACGCTTTAATCGGCGAGATAGTAGGAGAAGTTAACCCCATTATGGGAACAACTACCAAAGGAGAAACCTATAGCCTCAAGCTGCGAGGAGTGGGTAGAGAAATCTTAATTATTGATACTCCTGGTATTTTAGAAGCGGGAATAGCAGGAACAGAGCGAGGAGAATTAGCCAGACAGTTAGCCACGGAAGCAGATTTACTGGTATTTACCGTTGATAACGATTTACGACAGTCAGAATATGAGCCTCTTAAGATACTAGCAGAGATTGGCAAGCGATCGCTTTTGGTATTTAATAAAACAGATCTCTATACCGATGAAGATCGCGAAATAATCTTAGGAAGACTTAAAGAAAGAGTAAAGCCTTTTATTCCTCCTAGTGACGTTACGGCAATCTGTGCTAACCCTCAACCAGTTCAGTTACCCACTGGCGAAATTATTGAACCCAGTGTGGAAATTCTACCTTTAATCAAAAGGCTAGTTGCGGTATTACGGGCAGAAGGAGAAGATTTAATTGCCGATAATATTTTGCTTCAATCCCATCGTTTAGGAGAAGAGGCACGCAAAATAATAGAAAATCAAAGACGTAGAGAATCAGATAAAATAATTGACCGCTATCAATGGATTGGTGCAGGAGTCATTGCCGTAACCCCTGTTCCCGTAGTCGATATGCTGGCTGCTGCTGCCGTTAATGCGCAGATGGTAATTGAAATTGGAAGAGTCTATAATGTAGAGTTAGATTTTGAACAGGGTAAAGAATTGGCTTTGTCTTTAGGCAAAACCCTTGTGAGTTTGGGAGTTGTCAAGGGCGCAGTGGATATTCTAGCTAAAGCCCTACAGTTTAATGTTGCTACCTATATTGTGGGCAAAGCTATTCAGGCAGTCTCTGCTGCTTATTTAACTCGCATTGCTGGTAAAAGTTTTATTGAGTATTTTAAACGTAATTTAGATTGGGGTGATGGAGGCATAACCGAAGTTGTGCAGCAGCAGTTTCAACTTAGTCGGCGGGATGAATTTATCAAGTCCTTTGTACAAGACGCAATCTCTAAAGTGGTTCAACCTTTATCTGAAGCCTGGGGCGAGGAAGATCTTGAAGAAATGGAAGAGGCGCAGAAATTAGTAGTGGTCGAGGAAATGGCGGCACAACTTGAAGATGATTGGTAAAAAAGCTTCAGGCTTTATCCCTCTTTTGTCAGACTCCGAAAACTTTTGTCATTTCTAAATTCTAGAGCCTTTATAGAGAAAAGAATTGCTTATTTTTTTTATAATAATAAAAACTAAAATTTTAAAATGGCTGTAATCCCCTCACTGTAAAGATCTATC